>JAZRUP010000143.1:0-4348 GCA_045652645.1 Eubacteriales bacterium
TTTAATTTGTCTTCCTAAGACCGCTTGGCCTCCGACTTTATGTATTCATTGATGTCCTCAGGGTTGATAACACCGCAGTTGCGGAGTGCGACGCGGCACTGCTTTTTGTAGAACTGTGTGTCGGAAAGCGAAGTTGCGATATGGTGGTCGCCCGTCTGCTCGTGATAAATGAGTCTTTCAACGGGGCGTCCCTTGAGGAGGTGTTCCTCAACGATCTCGGAAATATCCTCGGGCTTGACCATGCTGTAGAAGGTGCCGTCGGGGTAAACGATCATAACGGGGCCGAGAGCGCAAAGTCCGAAGCATCCTGTAACAACGATCTTTATTTCTTCTGTAAGACCCTTTGCTTCGAGCTCTTTTTCAAGAGCTGTCTTGAGTGCGGCGCTTCCGGAAGAAGTACATCCGGTTCCTCCGCAGATCAGAACGTGTGAGCGTATCATCTTGCTTTATTCCTCCTAAATTATTTGTTGCCGATCGTGTAGTTTTCAACGATCTGTCCGCCCTTAAGGTGTTTCTCTGCAACCTCTGCGGCTTTTTCTGCTGTCATCTTAACATAAGTGACCTTGTCCTTGCCGTCCTCAAATATCTCAACGACGGGCTCGTATTGGCAGATACCGATGCATCCTGTCTGGGATACTGTTACCTTGTCGGAAAGTCCGAGGTCCGACACCTGCTTAACAAATTCGGAAAGAACGGGGCGAGCGCCTGCTGCGATTCCGCAGGTTGCCATACCGACGACGACGCGGATCTGACCCGAACCCTCGCGGATAGCGACCTTATCTTTCATTTTTTCTCTTATAGCGGCAAGTTCTGCTAAAGATTTCATAAGTATAAACCTCCGGTTTTTTATTCATTATTGTATTGCTGTGTGAGATAGTCAGCGATCCATTCAAGTATCTCGGGTTCTCCGAGAGAAACGTCCTCGCCGAGTATCTCACGCATTTCGGCAGTGTTAAGCCCGACCTCAAATTCCGGGGTTATATGCCGAAAAACGTAATTTATCTCGGGGTGTCCCTGAATTATCACGCACATTGTGGAAACCATATCTCCAACCGGCGTGAAGTCTATGCTGTCGGTATGAAAGGTTGCTGTGACGACCGTACCGTGAGATATCGGGTCAGCTTCCCTCGTGACCGATTCGATAGAAAGCTCTCCTCCCGTTTGCTCCGCCGCCAATTTGAGAAGCGGTATTCCCATACCAACCTTTCTGGTCGTTCGCGTGGTGTAAAAGGGATTCGTAACGTTCATAACGGTGTCATGCGACATTCCGCAGCCGTTGTCCTTGATCGTCAGCATAAGCAGCTTTTCATTATTCTCAACGAGCGATATCTCAATAATATCAGCTCCCGCAGAAATTGAGTTCTGTGTTATGTCGAGAACGTTCAGCGACAATTCCTTCATAAAAGATCAGTCTTTGTATTTTGCGAGAATAGAGGGAACGTCATCGACTGTAAGTCTGCCGTAAACCTCTCCGTTAACTGTAAGAACGGGAGCAAGACCGCAAGCGCCGATACAACGTGTAGCCTCAAGAGAATACTTACCGTCGCTGGATGTGCTTCCTACAGGAAGATCAAGTTCCTTTGAGATAGCGTCGCAGATGTCTCCGGATCCTTTAACATAGCAAGCGGTTCCGAGACAGACAGCAATAGCGTACTTTCCGCTGGGATTGAGTTTGAACTGTGAATAGAAGGTGGTAACGCCGTAGATCTCTTCAACGGGAATACCGGTCTCTCTTGCGACTATTCTCTGAACCTCAAGGGGAAGATAGCCGTAGAGCTCCTGCGCTTCCTGAAGAATTGGCATAAGAGAGCCTTGTACTCCTTTGTAACGAGCAACTATCTCAATGAGCTTTGCTTCCTGCTCGGGAGTCCCGCGAAACTCGACGGTTGTCAGGGGTTTTTTCATTTTTTTGAGTCCTCCTAAAGAATTTGATATAATTTTAAAATTTTTTATTACCGAATATATATTATACAATATTAATTCAATTTTGTCTATACTTTTTTGTGTATTTCGTAAAATTGGATCAAAAAGTTACAAAAAAATGCATAAAAATTATTTTTTGCTGATATTTAAATCTCTCCGCGAAGCTTTTTTATGATGGCTTGTCTAATTTCTTCCTCGTTATCGTTGTCTTCAACTCCATCAAATATTGGCGGATCAATATTCATGCTTTCAAGCAAATGAGCATCTGAATCCGTTACGCAAAAAAGCCCTTTGATTATAGGATATTTTTCCCTGAGCTTTGGTAATTTTAAGATATCGTGGACCTCAAACGCGGTAAAACCCGGATCGGGCGGGAAATCACCGAGAATAGCGGTAACACTGTTTGATTGCTTATCTATATGCGCGGGAAAAGCGACACCGCCTCGTTCGTAAACGATACGTGCGGTATCGTTAAGGTCAATATTGGTTGCCATTATGAGCAGGGAATCCTCGTATCCTATGATCTCATCATTCTCGTTCATAATGACCTGCTCTCCGAATATTGACGGCTTGTTTTTTATCTTCATTCGGTGAGAATCGACATAGGCGTCAAAATCCATTGCCGCTTCAAGCGTCGGGAAAAGACACACTGTATGTATTTCCTCAAGCGTCGTCAGCTCCATCCCGGCGATCGGAACGACTCCGTAACGTCTGCAAGCCTCGAAAAAAGCAGGACAGTTTTTTGAGGTGTTATGATCTGTGAGAGCCGCCACTCTTATCCCGTTGAGCGCGGACATACCCGCAATATTATTAGGGGTCATATCGCTATCTCCACAGGGGGAGAGGCATGAGTGGATATGAAGATCGTACTTTAAGGGCTTCATAATATTCCGAAAAGCCTTCCAACGTCAACGGACGTTTCAAAAATGGGTTTTTGACTCTTTACGATGTTGATCCCTTGAGTTGTGGCGGCGTCAATAACGTTCTCGGGAACATCAAGACCTTCCGCAATTACGATAGCGGCAACGCCTGAAAGCGACGCTACGGCAACCGTATTTATATTAGTCATAATGGTTATCCAGAGATTATCTGCCTCCGCGCGTCCCATTACCCAACTGAGAAGGTCTCCGACGTAGCAGCCGTTGACCTCGGCATCGGGGTCGGACAAAACGACGGCTTCAAAGCTAAGCTTTTCTATAACTTCAGATATTTTCATTGAGTTGATCCTCCGTTAGTTGTTTTTAGCGTTTTCTTCGGATTGCGGTTTTCTCTTGAGACGAATGAGGCAATCGTCAATAGAAGCTCTGCTGTTTACTATATCCTCAGCGAGCGCTTGACAAGTAGGCGCACCGCAAGAGCCGCAGTCAAGATCGCAAAGCAGCTTGCGTATCTCTTGAAGCCGGATCATCTTTTTCATAGCCTCTCCTCTGTCGGGGTCAAGTCTCATTACGGGCAGATATTCAACGGGCTTATCCCAAAGATATTGCTTGCCTACCTCTCCGTTATTCGATTCGGTTCCCGCCTCACGGAAAAGAGATACGGGGAGATATCTTCTGAGCGTTTGCAGACGTGTCCTCGCGATGTATGCGTTCTCAACGTTGAGTGTTCCTCCGACACATCCGCCGGGGCAAGCGTTAAGCTCAACGAAGTCAAGATTCGTGATATTTTCTTTTTCTATCTCGTCAAGAACGTGAATGATATTCTCAATTCCGTCCGCCGCAAGATAGCGGTCATTCATAAGCGCGGAAGATTCTCCTCCGGATCCAGCCCAGCTTATTCCGATAATGCCCGATTGTGAAGAGTTCAAAGGGTTTTCTATGTTTTTCATTTCGGACACAAGTTTAAAATAGATATCCCTTATAGCAACGACCCCGTCGATAGCGCTTTTTTCGGTTCCGAGGGGATCCTTTGCGTAGGAGACCTTTGCGGGACAGGGGGATATGAAAATGGCGCAGATATCTTTATCCTTGAGACCGGGATTCCTTCTTTTCGCTCTTTCCTTTGCCATTCTTGCGGCAAGCTCAACGGGTGGAAGAATGGGGAGCACGTTGTCAAGCAAGCTTGCGAATCTTATACTTATAAGTCTTACTACTGCCGGACACGCGGAGCTTATAACCGGTTTTTTTATGTCGGGACGTTTCATATATTGGCGTGTCATTTCCGAGATTATCTCGGCTGCCTTTGCAACCTCGAAAACATCGTCAAAGCCTATCTTTATAAGTGCTGTAAGTATCACATTCACATCTGTCTGCTTTTTGAACTGTGCATACAAAGCAGGAGCAGGCAGAGCAATATTGTATTTATAATTTTTAAGCATATCAAGAGAGTCAACCTGACCTTTTTTTGCGTGGTTGGGACATACTCTGATACATTCTTCGCAATCAATACAGCGTTCTTTTATAATGATGGCTTTTCCGTTTCTAAC
>JAZRUP010000144.1:0-2137 GCA_045652645.1 Eubacteriales bacterium
TGCCCGTGCCGTAAAGGTGAATAAACATCTGAAATTATCCCCTTTTTTCAAAGTTTTTGAAGATCCTTAAGGAACTTTTCTCTAAAAAGTTCCTTAAGCAGAGCGCGAGACAGCGTCTCGCATATAAAAGCGGGGAGCAGGGGCAGCGCCCCATAAAATTCTAAATACAAGGTGCAACAATATGAAATTCATACTTGCCTCGGGGTCGCCGAGGCGCAACGAGATACTTAAAAATTTAGGGCTTCGGTTTGAGGTCGTTTTACCCGACGTTGATGAAACTTCGGACGAACGGGACCCTCGGCGTTTGACAGAGGAGCTGTCGTATCGCAAGGGTGTTGCGGTCTACGGGGCGCTCGGAGAGCCGACGGACACCGTTATAATCTCGTCCGACACGGTCGTGGCGATTGACGGAGAGATACTCGGCAAGCCTTGCGATCAGGGGGACGCCGAGCGTATGCTCCGTATGCTTTCGGGGCGCTCTCACGAGGTCATCAGCGGGATCTGCCTGACGTATAACGGCAAGTCCGTCACGGCGCACGAGGTCACGGAGGTCGTATTCGACGCGATGACGGACGGCGATATAGCGACGGCGGTAACGCTCGGTGAGCCGCTTGACAAGGCGGGCGCGTATGCGGTGCAGGGAATAGCGTCGCTCTTTATAAAGGAGCTTCGCGGTGACTATTTCAACGTCGTGGGACTGCCCGTAAACCTGCTCGTGAAGACGCTCAAAAACGAGCTTGGTATAAATATTTGCGATCATTTGAAATAAAACAAATCCACGAAAAATGAATTGATGCTTACCATCATAAATCGCAACCTTTGGGTGCATTGAAAATAATTACGATAGGAGATACATAATGGGCAAGAAGATCGGCATAGACCTTGGAACGGCTAATACGATGATATACGTTGAAGGTAAGGGAATAGTTATGCGCGCGCCGTCCGTTGTGGCGGTCGATAAGCACACCAAAAAAGTGGTCGCCGTGGGACTTGAGGCTAAGAAAATGATAGGCAAGACCCCGGGATTTATAACTGCGTACCGTCCCCTTAAAGACGGGGTCATTGCCGATTTTGACGTAACGTCCATGATGCTCCATAAATTTTTCGGAATGATCGATGCGGGAGGATTTTTCAACCGCCCCTCGGTCATAATTTGTATGCCTTACGGAGTTACGGAGGTCGAAAAGCGCGCCATTGAGGATTCCGCTTTTGAGGCGGGGGCAAAGGAGGTCGCGCTGATAGAGGAGCCGATCGCCGCGGCTATCGGTTCGGGGCTTCGCGTCGCGGGAGCAAGGGGAAGCATGATAGTCGATATAGGCGGCGGCACGACGGAGGTCGCTGTCATATCGCTTGGAGGGATCGTAGTATCGGAGTCGCTCAACGTTGCGGGTGACGAGCTTGACGCCTCTATAATTCAATATATGAAGGATAAGCACGGACTTCTTATTGGAGATACGACGGCGGAAATGCTTAAAAAGACGATAGGGTCAGTACATCCAAGGCTTGACCGCGGCAGTATGAAGATATTTGGAAGGTCTTTAAAGACGGGCCTTGGAGAAGAGCGGATAGTTACGACGGCAGAGATCAGGACGGCAATGTCGGGTAAGGTAAGTCAGATAATAGCGGCTATAAAGACGGCGCTTGAGGAAACACCCCCCGAACTGTCGGCTGACATATTTGATTTCGGAATAATGCTCACAGGCGGCGGTGCGCTGCTTGGAGGACTGCCGCAGCTTATCACGGAGAATACGGGAATACGCGTAACGGTTGCGAAGAATCCGCTTGAGAGCGTATGCCTTGGTATTGGACGTGTGATCGAGAGCTCCGGAGCGCTTGGCGGCGCGGTCAAATACAGGCAGAAATAATGTTCGCTTCGCGAACAGTGAAATCGCGACTTTGTCGCGGTGAAATGTTGCTTCGCAACGTGAAATGCGCCTGCGGCGCGTGAAATGTTTCCTTCGGAAACGTTAAGGAAGATTTTCTCGCGGGGCGAGAAAATCAATTTAATTAAAATAAAGACCTACAATTCCGCGTTCGTGAGCAATGCGAAGCTTTTGCGAGCAAGCGGAAGCGACAGCGAGTAGTCGGGGCGCCGAAGCTGACTTCACTTTTAGCAAAGCCCTCGACCCCGACGCGG
>JAZRUP010000145.1:0-17177 GCA_045652645.1 Eubacteriales bacterium
TGTCTTCCTAAGACCGCTTGGCCTCCGACTTAGGGAGGGGTTATAGCCTTGTCGATAACGATAGCCTCGATCCTGTCTTCAAGCATATCGGGGAGCTTACAGCCGTTTCCGCCGAATATCTTAATGCCGTTGTAGTCGTAAGTGTTATGTGAAGCGGAGATCATAATTCCCGCATCGGCTTTGTACTTTCCAACAAGATAGGATACAGCCGGAGTGGGTATAACCCCAAGGTCGACAACATCGGCTCCTACGGAGCATAGTCCGGATGATATGGCGGCAGCGAGCATTCCTGTGGAGGCTCTTGTATCTCCTCCGACAACGAAAACGGGTCTGCGGCGGCATCCTTCCGTCAAAACAGCGGCGGCGGCACGGCCGATCTCAAATGCGCGTGTGCAGGTAAGCTCGGTGTTTGCTATTCCACGAACACCGTCAGTACCAAACAGTCTTCCCATTGTTAGGTTCCTTTCTTAAACTTGATTTTAGTTTTTTTGTATTTTTTTGACAATATTTTCCGGTGATTTGAGAATGTGTTCCGAAGGGATATATCCTCTTACAACGCACTGAGGATAAACATTCGTGCGTTTTCCTATAACGCTTCCCGGGTTCAGCACGGCGCCGCAGCCGATCTCGGCAAAGTCACCGAGTATCGCTCCGAACTTACGAAGTCCTGTCTCGATCTTATCGCCGCCGACATTAACAGTTACGTTGGATTTATCCGCCTTTACGTTCGATGTAACGGATCCGGCTCCCATATGAGCCTTGTAACCGAGAACAGAGTCGCCGACGTAATTGTAATGAGGTACCTGCGCGCCGTCGAAAATAATGCAGTTCTTTAGCTCGGTCGAGTTACCTATAACAGCACCCGCTCCGATAATAGCAGAACCTCTTATAAACGCGCAATGACGTATCTCCGCATCAGGTCCTATTATGCACGGTGGAGCAATAAAAGCCGACTTTGCGACCTTTGCGCTCTTCGCAATATATACGCCGTCCTCAGGAGAATCGTATTCATCAGGAGAGAGATCAGCCGAGAGCTCTTTTATAAACTCTTTTATCTTGGGCAATACTTCCCACGGGAATTCACATTCTTCAAACAGCGAAGCTGCCTTTGTATGCGAAAGATCAAGCAACTCGGATATTTTCGGAAAAGTCATTCTTTCCTCCTTTCGACATAAAAATTCATTATATTATAACACAACTAATTGAATATTTTATGAACAACACGAAAAATGTAATATTTTATATAACGTAATGTATATATTTTTGTCAACAAAGCAAAAATTATACGGTTATGCGATTATATGCCGTATCAAGAATATTTATATGAATATCTTCATCTTCCGCTATACGCATAAGAATGTCGCCGATCTTTTTGTCTTTACAGGATCCGGAAAGATTTCTATATTCCGTGGCGGTGTTTTTTTCTCTTGATATTGCCTGAGTCAATATTCTTCTCGCGACTCTCGGAGCGATGCTGTTCGTGTTTTCGGAAATATCTATTGGAATATTTCTCATGTGACAATTTATCGCGGGATCGCCACCGAGCCTTGATATAAGCGTTGAAAGCATTTTGAAATGCCTTGCCTCGACATTCGCTATACCCTCAAGGAGAGTTGATAGCCATGGATATACGTTCTCAAAAATTATACTTTCGTAAAGATAGTCCGAGATCGAATTGAGCTTGGAGATCCTTAACGGTTCAAGCTTCGCCGCAAAACGAGGGTCTGTTGAGATCGCGTTCAGGGACGGATAGGGACGGCGAGCCGCGTAAATACCTGTATTTTGCATCTGTATTATCCTTTCGCGTGAAATAAATTTGAATTTTTGCTGTTATCATTTATATGCGAAGCACTTCTTGTGTGTGATAATGATTGACAAATCCTATTATTAGTGATATAATAAAAAAAACTTGATAAAATGTCCTTCGGAGGTGGTTGCCCAAATGGACAGTATCGATAAAAAAAAGCTTAATTTGCTTAAAATGAAAAAACACAAAATTAATATGACGTCGGTCATTGTTCTCGGATTTGTCGCTATTATACTGATAGGCGCGTTGCTTTTGATGCTTCCAGTATCATCGCGGTCGAGGACTTGGACTCACCCCCTCGATGCGTCATTTACGGCGGTCAGCTCGACCTGTGTTACGGGGCTTGTAACTGTCGACACGGGATCGCATTGGAGCGCTTTCGGACAGGCTGTTATAATTTTACTTATTCAAATAGGCGGTCTGGGGTTTATGACGGTCGCGGTCCTTGCTGCGTTGCTTTTTGGAAAAGCGGTTACGCCTCGTGATCGAATGCTTGTCGCTATGTCGTATAATCTTAACTCTTACGAAAGTGTCGTAGAGCTTGTTCGCCGTATCGCGCTCGGAACCGTAATGTTTGAGGGTATTGGCGCGTTGCTTCTAATGATTCGTTTTGTGCCGGACTATGGCGCAAGGGGGATCTGGATCAGCGTTTTTACCTCAATATCGGCGTTCTGCAACGCGGGATTTGATGTTTTCGGCAATAATTTCGGATCGCTCTCGGCTTATACGGAAGACCCTCTCGTCAATATAACTATTATGCTTTTGATACTTCTCGGAGGTGTCGGATTTATCGTATGGAGTGATATTCTTAATTTTTTCAGAAAGCGAAAGCGTATCTCCGTATATTCCAAAATGGTACTTACGATGACTGTCATTCTTGTTTTTGGAGGCGCGCTTCTTATAGGCGCTTTTGAGTGGAACAATGAGGAAACCATCGGAAATATGCCTTGGTACAGTAAAATACTCGCATCACTTTTTCAGTCCGTAACACTCCGTACGGCGGGATTTGCATCTTTTGATAACGGAGGTATGAGAGAGGCGTCAATGCTTATTGGAGCTATGATGATGTTCATTGGAGGCGCGTCGGGCTCGACCGCGGGCGGTACTAAAATGGTTACTGTGGCTGTTATGCTTTACACTGTCTGGTGTGTGGCTGTCGGCAAGAAGGAGATCGTTATATCCGGGCGCAAGATATCAAGAGACAGCTTTACAAAAGCGGTCGCGGTATTCGCGGTTCAGCTTTTTCTTATGATAGTCGGAACCGTTATAATTCTCGGCGTAACAGATTTTGGGCTTTCTGAAGTGCTTTACGAGGTAGCGTCAGCAGTCAATACAGTCGGTATTACCGCTGGCATTACGACGAGCCTTGGCACTGTCGCAAAAATAACGCTGATGTTGCTTATGTATTTCGGACGTGTTGGAATACTGACGGTGGCATATGCCATGTCATCAAGGATAGCGGGCTCAAGAAATTCAAGCTTGACGTATCCGGACGCAAATCTGCTTATAGGATAATGGGAGGATCTACATATGAATAGCTTTTGTATAATAGGACTTGGAAAATTCGGTCAATCGCTCGCTCTTTCGTTGGCGTCTGAGGGAAAACAGGTAATGGTAATAGATACCGATGACGATAAAGTCAGCGAGATAGCGGATTTCGTCACGAACGCTATAATCGGCGATCCGACGAACGAGGCTGTGCTTCGCGCGTCGGGCGTCAAGGATTACGATTGTGCCGTCGTTTGCTTCACGGGAAATATAAATGAAAATATACTTTTGACAATAATGCTTAAGGAGCTGGGGGTAAAAAAAGTCATCGTTCGTGCTGTAAACGATGGACATCAGAGAGTTCTTGAGCGTATCGGCGCCGATATGATCGTTTTTCCCGAAAAGGATATGGGCGAGAAGATGGCTTTCAGATTGACGAAAGAAAACGTTACAGAGTATATTGAATTTACGGGATATACTCTTATAGAGATGATAGTACCTCATTCATGGGACGGAAAAAATCTTATAGATCTGAACGTTCGACGCCGTTTTGGAGTCAATATTATCGCAATAACCGATAGGGACGGAAACGTGGATGTTTCTCCTGCGCCTACGAGAGTTTTTGTTAACGGAGAGAAGGTTTCGCTTATAGGTTCTGACGAAAACGTAGCAAAGATAATGAAAGAAAAATAAAAGACTAAGGGGCTATCTCAAATCAGAAATTTGAGATAACCCCTTTAATATTTTTATAGTTTATGATATACGGCTTTTCTGTTTTCAAACGTGCAAACGTGACCGAAGACCTCTTTCGCAAGTTGAAGCGCGACGTCGGCATACTGACCGACGCGGGAGGCATCGTGTGAGTCCGAGCCTATCGTGACTATCTCACCGCCAAGCTCCTTGAAGCGCTTTAGATAAGAATAAGAGGGAAGGAACTCGCCGACGCGGTCAAATCCGCTCGTGTTTATCTCCATTCCTTTGCCCTTTTGCGCCAAGGTTCTCATTATTTCGTCGCAAATATCAGGGTAGTCTTCATATCGAAGCGCTTTTTTCGTCGGATTGTGAGCAGATTTGCAAACGTAATTTATATGTCCCAAAACGTCGAAATTATCATGTGCCTTGACACATTCAAGTGTTCCGAGCAGATATTTCTCGAAACCCGCCTCTTGTCCGTGATGCAACCAAAAGTCCTTGAAATAAGGGTCGAAACCGCCTACATTGTGGACGGAGCCTATAACGAAATCGAAATCACGCGTTGACATAAGATTATCAAGCTCATTTTGATTCCACGTTGTAAGTCCGAATTCAACGCCTCGGCGTATTTTTACTTTGTCCGACGTGAGAGAGTCGTATTCATTCGAATAACCTTCGGGTGTGAACAGATCGTGATCACCCGCCGGATCATCGTTAAAATCGTAATGATCGGTGAAGCAGATCTCACGAAGTCCCGATTTCTCAGCTGCCTTGACTATATCAGCGGCAGGGCAGTCAGAATCGAATGAGACTCTCGAATGAAGGTGAAAATCAAACATTTATTATAGTTCCTTTAGCTTTACTTAGGTATTAATTTGTTTTTTTGTTGCGTATTCTTTTTACAACGGATTTGATGACGGACGCGCCGACAATGACCGATATAAGTCCGAAAGCTATGGATAGCGCCCAAACGATGGCGTCAAGTCCCCAGCTTGAGAATTTCCTGAAGTTCCCTCGAAGAGCCCAGCTCATAGCGTAATAAAGAGCACGCCCGGGAATAAGCGGGATAACAGCCGGAAGAACGAATACCGTTGCGGGTGTGCGCAAAAATCTTGCGAGTATCTGCGAGTAGATCGCGCCGATAACCGTTGCCACAATAAGACAAACGGCTTCTTCCGAGCCCAATGCCCCCATAATTATATAGCAAAGCTGGCAAAGTCCTCCCCCAACGGCGCCGAAAAGTATACGTATAGGCTTTCTGAAGCCGCAGACCATAGAGTATCCGCCCGCCGCGATGATTGCCGTTACTAGCTGAATTAATGGTTCGGGTGCCGGAGTTCCGTCATTCAGAAGAGAGGATCCTCCGCAAACATAAGTTGCGAGAGCGAAACCGACAGCGATACTGACGGCAACGAGCATCGATTCACACAGACGTAAAAGTCCCGTTATCGTGTCACCTGAGAGCAAGTCCTCAAAAGCGCCCGTCATTGAGACCCCCGGGATAACGAGCATTATAGCGCCTATCATTATAGCGTTTACGTTTTGCCCGAGTCCGACTCGTACCATAAATACGGAGATCGCTCCGGCAACAAAAGAGATCAGAAGATAATTTACTATTCTGTTTATATTGGTTTTCTTAGTCAGAGTTTCGAGGCCGAAAATTGCCAGAGCAACGGGTATCGTTGCAACAAGATCTCTAAAAGAGCCTCCGAAAAACGGTGTGAAGAACGACGCCACAATAACGGCGGCGAGTGCGCCGAGGTACCAGGGAAGGGAGCGCATCTTTTTTATTTCTTTGAGCTTTTCGTGTATTTCATCCGGCTCAGGCAAGTTTGCGCAGACCTCTCTTGAGAGCTTGTTGAGAGCGTCAAGACGTGTCATATCTCTCGTTTGATTTTTTACGCGGCGGATCTGAGTTATCGGCTCTCCTTCGGGGGATATGACTGTTACAACGGTTATTGACGTGATAGTTAGAACGTCAACCCTTTTTGCTCCGTAAGCATAGCAGATACGGCTTATCATATCCTCAACGCGGCTGACCTCGCCTCCGCTTATATGTGTCATCTCTCCTATGTCGAGAGCGTATCTTAATATTTCGGAAAAATGATAATGTCTTTCTTGCATATATCAATGTCCAAGTCCCTTTAGTATTTTGTTTACCGTTTCGTCGATGCTTCCGTCATTATCTACCTCAAGATCGCACCACGCGCGGTAAATTGGAAGTCTTTCGTTGTAAAGCGCTTCAACTCCCGAGGCTTTTGAGAGCGGTCTGCCGTCGGTGGGGAGCTCATCGAGCTTTCTGTTGATGAAAACGATAAGTCCGTTCTGAGCGAGAGGAGCGCGGTTGTCGGCTCGTTTTACGATACCGCCGCCGGTGGCGATTATCTTGCCCGTGCGTTTACCTGCCCACTCTGCGGCAACGTGCTCCATTCGTCTGAATTCCGCTTCGCCGTCTTTTTCGATTATCTCGGCGGGTGTTTTTCCGTAAATTGCTTTTATAGCTTCATCCGTGTCTATGAGCTTGCGTCCGAGCTTATCTGCAAGAGCTTTTCCGATAGTGGACTTTCCGCAGCCGGGCATACCGATAAGAGTTATATTGAGTATATGTCCCGTTAGCCTTGCGTTGAGCATAGTTATTACATTATCGTCAATATCGCATCCGAGGAAAAATTCTCGCGAGCGTTTTGCTTGCGCTGTCAGCATGGGAAGACCGTTGTATGCGGGTATACCCCTTGACTCCGCGTCAAGTATAAGCTTAGTTTTAAGCGGATTGTATATAAGGTCGATAACAGCTTTAAGATCAGCGAAACCCTCAAGCGATACGGGAGAGATACCGTTGTCGGGATACATACCGACGGGTGTCGTGTTGATTATAATGTCGGCGTCTGAATACTCGGCGGCGTTGCCTATCTTGTGAGGCCCCGAACGGGTGAGGCAGATCATTTTTCCGACTCCTCTGTCGGTAAGCACGGCTTTGACCGATGCGGCGGCACCCCCGTCACCGAGAACCAGGCAGAATTTTCCTTTGACGTCTACCTCCGCAAAGTCGAGAAGGTATGAAAATCCGTAATAATCGGTGTTGTATCCGTGAAGCTTACCCTTGTCGTCCTTGACGATGGTGTTAACGCTTCCGATACGTCTCGCGATCTCCGAGGTTTTCGAGAGATATGGCATAACGGTCTTTTTATAGGGGATAGTTACGTTTATCGAATCAAATTCTTTTTGCTTTATAAATTTCTCAACGTTTTCGGGCTCGATCTCGTAAAGAGTGTAATTTGGGTCGCCCATAAGATAGTGGATCTCGGGAGAGAGGCTGTGTCCGAGCTTTCTGCCGAGAAGTCCGTGCTTTCCTGCCATAGTAATTCCTTTCAATATGTAATTAATCAAAATTTAAATTCTGTTGTTTTAATAAATTTAAATACAGTTCCTTAGCCTCGGAGATACGCCGCCAAACCGTCCTTACGTCCATATAATTGAGTGACGCGAATTTTAAGACTCTGAATGAAATTTCATTTTTCCTCGGTGTTCTGCCCTGAGCGTCAAAATATACGTATCTTACCGCGTCCGCGGAAACGCCTTTTCCGTTTGCCTCAAGCAGACGGAGAGTGTCGTAAACGGCAAGCATACGGAATGCGCTCGCCTCGTCCTTCATACAACCTCTTATACGCTCGCAAATTTCGAAATAAGAAAGCTCGCCCGCGTCGGGACAAAGTCGCGCGTATTTTATAAAAGATCTGACAGCTCTGTCACCGACAGCCATAATTACCCCCGAAAGACTTAATATTAATATTATCGTTAATATATATAATTTTGTCAAGTAAAAAAAGTCAAAATTTGCAATAAATTTACGACTTATAACATCTTGACAAAATTTTAGATATGTTGTATAATCATTCCATAAAATATTTTGAAAGGAGAAAAAATATGAAATCCGTAAAAATTCGTCTTTCTACAATAGCGGATATCCGTGATTTTGTCAATATCGTTGCGGCTTACGACGGCGAGATCGACCTTATTTCCGGAAGATATGTTGTTGACGGAAAATCGATCATGGGTATTTTCAGCCTTGATCTGCTTTCTCCCGTCATACTTCAGACAGAAGGTCCCGATGCCGATAATCTTATCGCAAAGCTTCAGAATTACATAGTAAAAGAATAAGCAAATTTCGGAAAAATCTCAAATTTTGCCGCGCTATCAGCGCGGCAATTTTTGTTTTTCACCGAAGATTCAAAGCGTTTTTGAAAAACAGAAAAAATTCCTTTGGTTACGGGTAAAAATTATGGTTGTGTGGAACAATATTTGTTGAGAATCAAAGACGATGCTCGGGGCAGATTAAGTAATGCGGAACGCGGTCGTCGGTCTCCGCAATACGGATCAAAGGAATCAAAAAAATGAAAAAATACAAAAAAACGACAAAAAGGTTGTGTCGAGGAGCGCTGACGCTGCTTTTGACGGCTCTGCTTTTGCTGTCGGCGTACAATATTATTATACCCGACGATATAGAATGTATTAACGGCACGGAGCTTCCTTCTTTTGCGGGAGCTTATGCGGATACCGAAGTTGCGACTGTTATGGTGTCGGGAAACACCTCGGATACGCTGACATATAAAACGGAATATAAGCTTTTCGGGATAATTCCAGTCAAAAGTGTAACCGTAAGCGCGAAGGAACGACCATCACTATACGTCGGGGGCTTTCCGTTTGGCGTAAGGTTCAAATCGGACGGAGTTATGGTCGTCGGATACTGTTCCGATAAAACAAAAGAAGCAAATCCGGGGTACAGCGCGGGAATAAAGCCTGCCGATGTTATAAAAAAAGTGAACGGCAAGGAAATAAAAGACATTTCATCGCTAACAGGCGCGCTCGGAGCTTGTGAAGGGAAGACTCTGACTGTAGAGCTTGAGCGAAACGGAAAAGAATTTACGGTAAAGCTGACGCCGTATTTTTCAGATGGAAAATATAAGACAGGTCTGACTGTCCGCGACAGCGGCGCGGGAATTGGAACAGTAACCTATATTATGCCCGAGACCAATTTCTTCGGAGGGCTTGGACACGGAATCTGCGACAGCGAAACGGGAGCGGTCATCCCAATGGAGAGGGGAACAGTTACAGATGTTACGGTAAACGGAGTTGTTAAGGGCATTTCGGGCGCGCCGGGGGAGCTTCGAGGAAGCTTCAAGAGTTCAAAAACGGGTGCGCTGCTTGAAAATACCTCTTGCGGAGTGTTCGGTATGTTTACGAAATTGCCCGAAGGTCATGGGGAGCTTTTGCCGATAGCGTTAAAAAACGAAGTTAAAAGCGGCGACGCTTATATTATGTGTACTCTTGACGGCGCGGGCCCGCAGAAATACAGTATAAAAATTTCAGACATTGATAAAAACGCTGAAGGAAACAAGTGCTTTTCTGTGAAAATAACAGATAAGCGTCTGATCGAAAAAACGGGCGGAATAGTTCAGGGAATGTCGGGGTCTCCGATCATTCAGAACGGCAAGCTGGTGGGAGCTGTGACGCACGTCTTGATCAACGATCCCACAAGCGGATACGGGATATTTATTGAAAATATGCTGAATCAGATGGGAGATCTTGCGTTGTAAATGCAAAATTGAATAAAATGTTGTCCTTATCATAACACACTCCTATTTGGTGTTATTTTAAGGACAACAACTGTTTTTGGAAAGAATGTTGTCCTTATTATAACACACTACCCTTTCTTGAACGATACCATATCATTACAGGTGACTATATTTCCATTCCGTCTTGAACAAGCACAAAAATATTGACTTTCATCACAAAATATGCTATAATTATAAATGTATAGATGGTATTTATGAAACGGAATAATATATTTTCCTAAACAAGTACTGGCTTAACAATAAAAAATGGAGGCATCTTATGTATAAACCGAAAACAGTAAAATATTTGTCACTTTTACTTTTGTTGTCCCTATGTATTTCTATGTTTTGCTCTTGTTCAACTCTCAAATTTAAGGTGGAGTTTATTGTGGACGGAGAAGTTTACAAAACTGTGTCAACAAAAGACAAGTCAGAAATCGAGATTCCTAAAAATCCCGAAAAAGAAGGATATGAATTTGTCGGTTGGTTTTTGAAAAACGGAGATAGTTTTACTGCTAATTCTCTGTTAGACACCCCTATATCAGATGATATGGTTTTAAAGGTTTATGCGAAATTTAATCCCGTGACGGAGGAAGACTCGGATTTCTTGTTCAAAGCATGTGACGGAGGCTATGAGGTCATTGGCTATACTGGAGACAATCCCATCGTCACCATTCCCTCTACATATAAAAGCCTGCCTGTTTTGACGATTGGCTTGGACCGTAAAAACGAAGATCGTTTTGCGGAAAACGAAAATATAAAAGAATTGATTATACCGGACGGCGTTACTAAAATCGAAGACTATGCCTTTGAAAGCTGCATAAATCTGACAACGGTTACCATTCCCACCAGTGTAACAGATATGGGACGTTATACGTTTAGTCGCTGTGATAAGCTTTCCGTTGCCACGCTTCCCGCGGAACAGGTGGACAATATAATACCAAAGGAAAACCTTACAACTGTTGTAATCAACGGCGGAACAAGTCTTTCCGGTTATTATGGTGGATTTGGTGATTGTAAAAAACTCACAAATATCACGATTGCAGATAGTGTAACAAGTATTGGAAACCATGCATTCGAGGGCTGTGAAAGCCTAACAACGATTCGCCTTCCAAATAGCATCACAGAAATCCCCTCGTTTATGTTTAAGGATTGCAAAAGTCTTAAAAGCATTATAATCCCCGATGGTGTAATAAGCATTGGCGATGGCGCATTTTTCGGATGCGAAAGCTTAAATGATGTGATCATTCCTGAGCGTGTCAACAGCATTGGAACATATGCGTTCAGATCATGCAATAGTCTTACAAGCCTGACCTTTCAAAATCCTAACGGTTGGTATGAAACCGAGGGCGCAGCAATTGCAAGCAGTATTCTTTCCAGCCCTCGCTCTGCGGCTGAATATTTTGGGGATACCTTAAGCGCGATTTTTTATCGAAAGTAATCAAACAACTACATAGCTAAGGCACACCGCCAACATAACGGTGTGCCTTTTTGTGAATTTTTCGTTAAAAACTGTTGTCCTTTATTGACCACACTCGTGTCGGGCTCTCCGATCATTCAAAACGGAAAGCTCGTGGGGGCGGTCACGCACGTCTTGATCAACGATCCCACAAGCGGATACGGGATATTTATTGAAAATATGCTGAATCAGATGGGAGATCTTGCGTCGTAAATGCAAAATTGAATAAAATGTTGTCCTTGCTATAACGCGTTCATATTGGGTGTTATTTTAAGGACAACAATTATTTTTTTGGAAGAATGTTGTCCTTATTATAACACACTACCCTTTATTTGACAACACCATTATATCAACCTATTAACTATTGATTTTACAAAATTTTCATGTTATAATAAGTATGCACAATAAAATTATTGGGGGGTAGAATATGAAAAAAACAATCACTTGGCTATTAATAGCGTCTTTTCTTCTAACATTTCTGGTTTCTTGCAACAACCGACAGTCTGAGAAAAGCAAAGACGAAACAACATCTGGTATATCTAACGAAGAAAAATACAAGCCTGTATTGGATATATACAAGGACGTTATTATAAATTTAGAAGAGCAAATGAATTCCAAGGGTAGTCCTTATTCCGAGGGAACAAAGGAATATGAATGGTGGGGTGCCATTATTCGTGCTCTTTCAACCTTCTATCTTTCGACGAACATCCCCGGTTATCCCCATCTTTCGACGAACATCCCCGGTTATGCATTCTGTGATTTGAACAAAAACGGAAACGACGAAATGGTCCTGCTTCTTGATGACTACACCGTTTTAGCTATCTTTTCCTTTGCCGACGGTAAACCCGTCTTGCTCGATCGTTATTGGAACAGAAAGAAGTGTACGATAGAACAAGACGGAACCATACAAGTATACGGTAGCAGCGGCGCGGATCGTTCTGCTGTTTCGATATATGAAATAGCAAAAAATGATAAGGAGCTTGTTCTGTTAGAAGAATACGGAACAGACGGCCATGATCCCGATACTCTTGTTACACATTACTATAAAGTTTCAAGCGGCAATAAAACACCTATCACCGTGCTTGAATGGGCTGCCGCATTAAGTCTGTATCAATATGCCGAAAGCTTAGCTGAACATACAAAAGAAAATGCGAGTTTTGAATTTGTTCCGCTCGAGCTTGATTATAAAAGAGTTTTTGAAAAGATATTGAATTATGAAATGAAAATAAATTCCGAAGACAAATATCTTTGGGAGTTATATTTCACATTCGGAATCAATTCCATAGGAAGCCTTGAAAGTATTGAAATATGCTATTTGGATATGGACGGCGATGGAATTGAAGAATTGCTTTTGAGAAGCAATATTAAAGATCACATCATTCTCAGATATTATAACGGCTCGGTCTGTATATACGAATATTCATACAAAGAAATGGCTCGAGTGTATGAGGACGGAAGCTTTTCTTGGAGTTCTCCAACTTACTTGGAGGATCACTCACGTCAATATGGATTCTCAAAGATTTCGTTTGATGAGGATAGTGCAAAGGTAAATTCTCTCTATACCGTCTTTGAGGGAGAAAACGAAAGCTATTTTATAATCGACGAAAAATTCGCTTCGAAGAATGAGTTGGATACCCTGATTGAAAGCAGAAAGAATATTAAAGAGGTCACTTGGACAACCTATACGCTTGATCCTGACAAAATCCCCGCCAAAGGATAATATTAAAAACGATTTGAATAACATTACCGCCGAGAGTAACCGTTGGGTCGCTCTCGGCACTTTTTGTGAACTTTTCGTTAAAAATGGCACCTCAATATAAAAGCGCTTGATTTTAAAAAACTTTGTGTTATAATAGAATCGGATAAAACAAAGGAGTGGGCAGTTATGTTTCAAAATATTAAAAAATATCTGGATAAGTTCGAGCTTCTCGGAATTCCCGGATTTGATATTTCGGTATGGTATAAAGGGAAAGAAGTTTTTCGGGAGATGCGCGGTGTTTCTGATGAAAACGGAACAGCTATGTCAGGAAATGAGCGTTATAACATCTACTCATGCTCAAAGGTGATCACCTGTACCGCCGCTATGATGCTTGTTGAAGAGGGGAAGCTCCGGCTTGATGACGAGGTAGCGCTTTATCTCCCCTCATTTTCCGATATGCGGGTAAAAAAAGCAGGAGCGATCGTAAGCGCGGAAAACCGTATAAAAATCTTCCATCTGTTTACAATGACGGCGGGTCTGAATTATGACTGCGGAAACGAAGCTGTTGTGCGCGGACGTGAAGAGACAGATGGGAAAGCCCCAACCGTGGAAATGATGAAGTATATTGCCGAAATGCCGTTGGAGTTTGAACCGGGAACATACTTTAAATATTCTCTCTGCCACGATGTACTTGCGGCGGTTGTTGAGGTCATCAGCGGAAAGCGATTCGGCGAATTTGTCAAGGAACGTATATTTGATCCTATGGGTATGGAAAACTCTACTTTTCTCTTGCAGGACGAAAAGCTTCCCGACATTATGGCGCAGTATCGTTTTGACGGCACAAATTTCAAAAATATAGGAAAAAAGATCGAAAAATTTAAGCTGGGGGCACTTTACGAAAGTGGAGGTGCCGGCGCGATCAGTACTGTTGACGACTACGTCAGATTTTTGGAGGGACTTCGTTCGGGGCGGCTCATCGGAGAGGAAACACTGCAGATGATGTGCCGCGATCGGTTGCGAGAGGATCAGCGAAAAAGCTTTTGGGGCGCTTTGGGTTACGGATACGGACTGGGCGTTCGTACCCCTCGCGCGGGATACCCCAGAACCGATTTTGGCTGGGGCGGCGCGGCAGGTTCTTATCTGGCGATCGATCCTACGCATGAGATCAGCGTATATTATGCGCAGCACGTGCTTTCAACGCCGAACAAAGACCTTAAAAAGGATATCATCGAAGCTGTTAAGCTGGATCTTGGACTTCCTGCCTTTACGGAAAGTATGTGGAACGGAACAGGAAGCACTTTGGCATAACAGAGCAGCTCTTACACCGAACCCAAATAGTCTGTCTTATTAAAAAAGCAAAAGAAAAAGCGACAGCTTTTTACCCAAAAGGTATTGAGCTGTTGCTTTCTTGTTATTGCGCAGAGGTTTTTGCAGTTGATGAAATATATATCGAGTCAACCGAAAGGAAAAACATAGAAGGAGGTTAATTATGAAGACCGACTTATTTAGCCATATATTTCTTTCTGTACTCGCTCGGCGGCATTTTACAGCTCTTTTTGAATGTTTCGAGAAAATTCGACAGGGAACCGAACCCCGACAAAAAGCAAGCGTCGGAGACTGAAAAACCGTTCGCAAGGAGAGTCTTGGCATAACCTATCCGCAGTTTCGTTAGCTTTTCAATATAAGTTTCTCCGGTCATTTTTGAGAAAAGATCGCTGAAATAAGTTGGATTGTATCCTGCTTCGGCGGCAATCGAGGCAAGTGTTAATTTTTCTTTAAAGTGCATTTCCATATAAACGATTGCGTTTTTGATGCCTCGGCTGTGCTCGTAATTTACGGTATCCACGTATTTTGCCGAGTTCTTTCGCAATAAAGTGCGTAGTATGTATTGAAGAAGCGGTTTTTGACAATCCCCTAAAAACTCACATTCATGTCTCAATATGTCCGATATCTTTACCAAGCGTTCATATTCGTCGGGAGCAAAAGCATAAGCTTTTTCGGTCTTATTAAAAATGAGCTGACTCAAGTCCTTGTCATCGATCATATTTTCGTCAAACGAAATATTGATAAGATTTGTTTCTCTTTCGATTTCAAGATAGTGAAAATCCGTTGATGTGAGGAAAAAAACATTATTTTCGGAAATGTCGTATTCGATATCGTTTATTATATATTTTCCCGCGCCCGACAAAACTATCTCTATCTCAAAATAGCTGTGCCAATGTTGAGGGTGATCTTCTGTTACTGTATGTGTTTCGACGGTCAAGCTTTGACCGTTCTCCATCTTTCGTCTCGTGTTGTTTTTGAAACTATCCATATTTGCTCCTGAACTCTTTATTTACTATATTATACACGGAATTTTATTGTTTGTAAAGAAAAATCAAAAAAAACCGTTGATTTTTCTTGACTTTTCAATAGCATTTATATAAATATTAGTGTATAATAAAATAAATATTTTGTAAAAAGCGAAAAAATATGCTGACGCTACAAAATGTTAGACGAAACAATACTTATCAAAAGGAGATCGATATGTATATTCTTGGATTTGACATAGGCGGCACGAAATGTGCTGTGATCACCGCCGAATGGGACGGAGAGAACATAAAGCTTTTAAAGAAGGACCGTTGCCCGACGGATCATAATGCCGGAGCTTACGCTATGATAGACAAAATGATGTCAATGGCTGACGGGATCCTTGACAGGAAACCGGACGCGATAGGCATATCCTGCGGAGGCCCGCTCGATTCAAAGACGGGAGTAATAATGAGCCCTCCCAATCTTCCCGAGTGGGACGGTATCGAGATAGTAAAGGTCCTTGAGGAGCATTACGGAGTTAAAGCAAAGCTTCAAAACGATGCCAACGCTTGTGCCGTTGCGGAATGGAAATTCGGCGCGGGAAAGGGAGCTGAAAATATGGCATTCCTTACGTTCGGAACGGGTCTTGGCGCGGGGCTTATACTCGGCGGCAGACTTTATGATGGTACGAACGGCAATGCGGGCGAGATAGGTCATATAAGACTTGCGAGTGACGGCCCTGTGGGATATGGTAAAAAAGGTTCTTTCGAAGGCTTTTGCAGCGGCGGCGGTATCGCTCAGCTCGGTGTTATGAAGGCGCGTGAGAAGGTGCAAAACGGAGAATATCCTATGTATTTCACCCCTGATATGGATGAATCCGAGATCAACGCGAAAACAATAGCCGATGCCGCGGATATGGGTGACGAAACAGCGCTTGATGTATACCGCACGTCGGGAAAATATCTCGGACGCGGTCTCTCGGTGCTTATTGACATTATTAATCCCGAGATAATAGTTATAGGCAGTATTTTCGCGAGAAGCAGTAATCTTCTTGCGGAGGCTATGCAAAAAGAGATAGACAAAGAGGCGCTTTCTATGTCCGCTAAGGTTTGCAAGGTCGTACCCGCGGAGCTTGGAGAGAAAATTGGTGACTATGCAGCTGTCGCGACTGCGTTGCTGTAAAATTAAAAAGGAGAAAAAGAGATGTTAAACGAATTATTGACAAGATACCCGGCACTTAAAGGTATGGAGAATGTTATAAAAGAGGCAGAGGACGCTATCGCAGAATGTTACGCAAACGGAGGTAAAGTGCTCATTTGCGGAAACGGAGGAAGCGCGGCGGATTCGGATCATATCGTCGGTGAGCTTATGAAGGGCTTTCTTTTGAAGCGCCCTGTATGCGACGAAAGGATACCTGAGGAGCTTCGCAAGGGACTTCAGGGAGCCCTTCCCGCGATATCTCTTAATACGCACTCGGCGCTGTCCTCGGCATTCCTTAACGACGTCGATCCTGAAATGATATACGCGCAGATGACTTACGGCTACGCGAAGGAAGGCGATATTTTTATCGGCATCTCAACGTCGGGTAACGCGAAAAACGTATGTAACGCTATGAAAGTCGCAAAGGCGCTCGGAGCAAAAACGATCGCGCTGACAGGAGAGGGCGGAGGAAAGCTCGGAGAGCTCGCTGACATAGCTGTCCGCGTTCCCGAGAGGGAGACCTTCAAGGTTCAGGAGCTTCACTTGCCCGTTTATCACTATCTCTGTGCCGCCGTCGAGGCAAGATTTTATAACGAATAAAACATAAAATTAAGGCAATATCATACCGATGGGTGTGATATTGCCTTGTTCTGTTTTATTTGTTTTCTTTTAAGAGAGTTAAAATTTGAGTTTTATAATTCAAAAACTCTTTATTGTCGGGGGTTATCTGCAACACGTAATTTATTTTTCCCAACAATCGGGAAAGATAGTTGTATGGCTCATCTTCGTTTCCCATATGCGACAAATGCTCTTTTACACCAAACTTTTGACAATAAAAAACTTCTTGACGTATTTGTCTTCGATAGATTTTTTGTGTGTTTATTTTATCGTTGACCACGATGCCTAAGTCGGATCGTAGCCATGTCG
>JAZRUP010000146.1:0-3013 GCA_045652645.1 Eubacteriales bacterium
CCGCTTGGCCTCCGACTTCCTTCAGAAACGGTATAAAAATCATATCCACACAATATATCGATGGCATAGAGGTCTATAACGGTCACGCGGATCACGATGCGAGAAACGATATAGCTCTTATGTGGGCAAAGAAATTCGGGCTCAGAATGCTCTCCGGCTCCGACACGCATGAGGATAAACACATTCCGAGCGGCGGTATCGTAACGGACACCCCAATAACCACTAATGAGCAATTGCTTGAAGTTATAAAAAGCGGAACCTATACCCCCCTTCACGCAGGGAAAGAGCCTGTATACGGAGTTTACTACAAAAAATAATTTTGGAGGTTATTGTTATGTCAAAAATCAGAGTAACAGTCTGGAACGAATTTAGACACGAAAAAACGAAAGCAGAAGTCAAGGCGATCTATCCAGAAGGCCTTCATAAAGTCATCGGAGATTTTCTTGCCGCAACCGGCGATATGGAGATCACTCTCTCCGCGCTTGACGACGAAAACCAGGGTCTTCCCGATGAAGTCCTCAACAACACCGATGTTCTCATCTGGTGGGGACATATGGCTCACAAGGAGGTTGACGACGCTCTCGCAGCAAAGATACAGAAGCGCGTTTACCTCGGCAAAATGGGCTTCATCGCGCTCCATTCGGGACATCACTCCAAGCCCTTCAAGGCAATAGTCGGAACTAACGGAAACCTCCGTTGGGGACGCAACCAGAAGGAGATCATGTGGAATCTTATGCCCTCTCACCCGATAGCTGCAGGTATTCCCGAGCATTTCCTTATTGAGGAAGAGGAGCTTTACGCCGAGCCCTTCTACATTCCTCAGCCCGACGCCCTTATTTTCGGATCTTGGTTTGAGGACGGAAACATATTCAGAAGCGGTTGCTGCTTCATTCGCGGCGCAGGTAAGGTATTCTATTTCCAGCCCGGTCACGAGACCTGCAAGTCATTCTACAATCCTTACGTACAGAAAATAATCACTAACGGAGTTTATTGGGCGGCGCCTTCCGTCGAAGGACAAACCATCCCTACAGGCTGCGTTCACCAGACCGAGCCTGTAATCAACGAGTTTAACGCTTAAATCACATGTAGGAGGTCGTCATGACGCTTGAACAGATAAAAAACGAGATAACCGCGAGCCTTAAAGATGTTCGTGAAAGCTCACGCGAATTTTCAAGCTGCGAAAGCTATGACGACCTCCAAAGTCTTTTTAAGAAGGCCATCGGTCGTGTCGCGCTATGCGAGAGCGCCGAGGAGATCGAAGCTATTAGTGATCTGCTTATGGCTATAGAGGAGCTTTATAACGATTGCAATTCGGAGTTTTTGGATCAGCCGAGTGAAATTGAGCTTTTTTCTTTCGACTTTGATCTTGACGACGAACCCGAGGAAGAAACGGACGACGAAGAGAAAGCTTCCAAAGAAGAAGAAGAAGAAAGCGATGACGCAGAGGAAAAAAAGTCTCAAAAAAAGCCTGCCGACAAGAAAAAAAGTGAGTCAAAGAAAAAAGAAGACTCTGACGAACGCGTTTCAAATCAACGAGACTATGCCGATGCAAAATCGGCTTTTGACAAAAAATATCCTGTTTCAAAGTTGAGAAAGCCAAATATCACGCGGCTTTGCGTCGGATGCATAGCACTTCTCAGCGGTATTGGGTTTGGGCTTGTAGACGCTCTCTGGTGGCCGTGGGAGTGGTACGCATGGACAATGATCGGCTTTGGCGTTTCATATCTGCTTCTCTGCGCGATCTATGCGATAGCGATTTCGGGCAAGTCAAAAAAAGCAGTCAGGTCTATGGCTGTTACGCGCCTTGTTCTTGCCTTTGTTATGATTGTCGCAAGTCTTATTTTGGGGCTTGCGCTTCCCTATGACCTGACAGTTGGAGGCGCTTACATCGCAACTATCCCCTTCACCGTTTTCGGTATGTTAACGTATTTTATTTACAGAATACGTCTTTCATTATCAAACAAAGCAGGCAAAAAATCAAAGAAGAAATAAAAAACGAAAGAAGGCTTCAAATTAATGATACTTGCCGTTGATATAGGAAATACAAACGTAACGCTGGGTGTGTTTGATAACGATCACACCGCTTTTTCCGCGCGTCTTTCCACCGACACGAAAAAGCCTTCGGACGAATACGCCATTCTTATAAAAGGTTTGCTCTCGCTTCACTGTATCAGCACGGAGAAAATTGACGGCGCTATAATTTCATCCGTCGTTCCGCCCCTAACATCCGTAATAAAAGAATCGATCAAGCTTCTCTTCGGATGCGACGCTCTGACGGTCGGTCCCGGCATCAAAACGGGCATCAATATTAATTGCGACATCCCTTCATCAGTCGGCACGGATCTTATATGCTCCTGCGTCGCAGTACATCACATTTACGGAAGTCCCTCTCTCATCATTGACATGGGAACGGAAACAAAAATAATGGTCGTCAATGAAAAAGGCGCGTTTACGGGTGTTTCCATTCTCCCGGGTGTTATTATGGGCCTTACCGCGCTTGCGGAAGGTACCGCACAGCTACCACGCGTCAGTCTCGAAACACCCCGAGTCATCATATCCAAAAACACGGCGGACTGTATGAAATCGGGCGCGATATACGGTAACGCGAGCATGATCGACGGTATGATCGACCGAATCAACGAGGAAACGGGCACAGGACTTCCTGTTTACGCGACGGGCGGACTTGCCCCCGTCATTATTCCGCATTGTAATCACGATATAAAGCTCGACGAGCATCTTGTGCTTAAGGGACTTAATATTTTATATAAGAAAAACAGTTAAATATTTTTGTATATTACTCTCACGGGAGATAATATAAATTTTATGCGTTGTACCGCCAAAAGAGCGGACGACAGCAAGGAGGAATTATGCAAACAACAAGCAAAAAGAAAGAGCAAATTCAAAAGCTCGCGCTTTTGGCTCTGCTCACGGCAATGGTCGCCGTACTCGCTTATTTCGGCGGATTTATCAAGATCGGCGGATTGGCTTCGATCTCTCTTACTTTGATCCCCGT
>JAZRUP010000147.1:0-5947 GCA_045652645.1 Eubacteriales bacterium
GAGGCTGCGGAATTATATATATTTCTCACAAAATGGAGGAGATACTTGCTATCTCCGATGACGTAACGGTTATGCGAGACGGAAAATGGGTAGCCACAGAGCCTGCCGAGAGTCTTACTATGGAGAAAATAATAAAGCTTATGGTAGGCCGTGATCTTAACAACCGTTTTCCGGAAAAACACAATAAACCTGCCGAGACTGTACTGTCAGTCAAGGGGCTCAGCGCAAGGTACAGTGCGGTACGTGACGTCAGCTTTGAGCTTCGCCGAGGTGAGATACTCGGTGTAGCGGGGCTTGCAGGCGCGGGACGGACGGAGATACTTGAGACCATCTACGGTATCGCGGCGCGAAGGAGCGGTGAGATCGTGTTTGAAGGCAAAAAAGTTGGAAATAAAAGCGCGAAGGAGTCTATTAAAAACGGTTTTGCGCTCCTCACTGAGGAAAGACGCGCCACAGGTATTTTCGGAGTGCTGTCGATAAAAGAAAACACTACTATATCGAGCCTTGACAAAGCCGCTTTGCTTAAATTCTGGCTGAGTGATAAAAAGCTTAAAGAAAACACAGCCTGGGCGATACGAGAGATGCGTATCAAGACTGCGTCGCAGAAAACTCAGATAAGGACCTTGTCGGGCGGTAATCAGCAGAAAGTCATTTTAGGGCGTTGGCTTTTGACAGACCCGGAGGTGCTTATGCTCGACGAGCCTACAAGAGGTATCGATGTCGGCGCAAAATTCGAGATATACAGGCTTATTATCGAGCTTGCCGAGTCGGGAAGGGCAGTCATTATGGTGTCCTCGGAGATGCCGGAGCTGCTCGGAGTTTGCGATCGGATACTTGTCGTGTCCGGTGGACGGATCGCAGGAGAGGTTGACGCCAAAAATACGACACAGGAGGAAATAATGACCTTAGCGGCGAAATTTGCTTAAGGTCAAAAATCAACAATGAAACTTTTTTCAAATTATATGCAACGCTGGCGCGATTTTAGGTCTCTTGACAAAAGGGAGCGTCACCACCGAGTAGGTGAATTTGCTATAAACAACTCGCTTTACGCGCTCCTTCTCGTAGCGGTTATTTATATAGGTATCGTTTCACCGCGCTTTTTGTCGGTACCCTCTCTTATAAATATCTTGTCTCTCTCGGCGGCTGGTCTTCCGATAGCTCTTGGCATAGCGGGGTGCATAATTCTGACAGGCACGGATTTATCCGCCGGTCGAATCGTAGGACTTACCGCGTGCGTGGCAGCGTCGTTTTTGCAGTCAAGCGGATACGCTAATAAAATGTTCCCGGGCCTTGCGACTTTTCCCGTGTGGGTAGTGCTTCTGATCGTTGTGGCGATAGGCGCGCTCGTCGGATTTATAAACGGCTTTTGTACGGCTAAATTCAAGCTTCATCCGTTTATCGTAACGCTTGCGACTCAGCTTATAGTTTACGGCGTTCTTTTGCTTTATCTTATGCAGGGTAACAACAACGGTCAGGCGATCTCGGGACTTGATGCAAGATTCAATAATTTTATAAATGGAAGTATTTTGAGTATCGGCGGCACACCTATCCCAAATTTCGTCTGGTATGCGCTCATAATTACCGTAATTATGTGGTTTATATGGAACAAAACGAAATTTGGCAAGAATATGTTTGCCGTAGGTTCAAATTCCGAGGCGGCAAATGTTTCGGGAGTTAATGTAACGCTGACAATAATTCTTGTATTTACCTTAGCGGGTATGATGTATGGCGTTACGGGGTTTATCGAAGCCGCAAGAATATCCTCAAACAGCGCGGCAACGGGCGTTAACTATGAGCTTGACGCGATAGCGGCGTGCGTCATTGGCGGTGTATCATTTGTCGGAGGTATCGGTAAGATACGCGGAGTTATTCTCGGCGTCGTTCTTCTCAGACTTATTTTCGTTGGACTTACGTTCCTCAGCATCGATGCGAATATGCAGTATATAATTAAGGGACTTATCATTCTCATCGCCTGCGCTATCGATATGAGAAAATATCTTGTAAGAAAATAAAAAAACGCATCGGCGATTCGCCGATTCGTTTTTTATAGTAATAAAATTATTTCTTGATTTCCTGCTTTTCGAGGAATTCTTTTCTGTTGAAGCCCTCGGTCGTCTTTTCCTTGATCTCGCCTGCCTTGGTGAGCGCGATCTTTGTAAGAACAGGGCCTACAAGCTCGTAAACGAGAACCGCGAAAAGTACGATATTACGTATTATTTCTCCGTCTGCGCCAAACTGCTGAATGACGATCGCCGACATTCCAAGCGCAACGCCCGCCTGGGGGAAGAGCGTTATTCCGAGGAATTTGCAGACCTTATCGTCGCATTTCATCATTTTTGCGCTTCCGAACGCGCCGACGTATTTACCTGCAGAGCGGGAAATTATGTAAACGATACCGATGATTATGACCGCGGGGATAGTGAGTATCTTAAGATTCAGCTCCGCACCGCTTATGACGAAGAAAAGCACGAAAAGGGGAGCCGTCCATTTATCGGCTCTGTCCATAATATCGGCAGAGAAATCGCAGATATTGCAGAATACCGTTCCGAGCATCATGCAAACGAGAAGGGAAGAGAATCCGATCTCAATTCCGCCGGGAAGCTCGAAGTGGAGCATAGAGAGCGCTACCGTAAGAAGCACGAACGTGATCGAAAGGGACATACGCTTTGAACCCGAATGGAAGAACTTTTCGCAAAGCGAGAAGAGGCATCCCATAACGAATCCGAGAACGAGAGAGAGAACTACCTCAAGCATAGGATTGACTATTATAGAAACAAGGCTGGGAGAGCCCGCGCTGAGGGCCTTCGCAATTCCGAAGGAAACTGAGAAAATAACAAGTCCGACCGCGTCGTCAAGCGCGACGATGGGGAGAAGGAGGCTTGTAAGCTTACCCTTCGCCTTATACTGTCTTACTACCATAAGTGTTGCGGCGGGCGCGGTTGCCGTTGCGATAGCTCCGAGGATGATCGCCATTGCTGGAGTCAGAACGTGGGGCATTGCGAACGAAAGACCGATAAGCGCCGCGTCAACGACGATAGTGGTTACAACAGCCTGAAGAATACCGATAACGGTTGCCTGCTTACCTATGGTTTTAAGCTCGGACATTCTGAATTCATTTCCGATAGCGAAAGCGATAAATCCAAGAGCTACGTCGCAGATAAGCTCAAGCGCGTGATTTTTTGCCCCTCCGTCGAGTCCGAAATCGGCGGAGGAGAAGCCGATGTGGGATATACCGAGTCCAAGTGCGGATATATCTAACTGCCCTAAAATAAAAGGACCTACTACAAGTCCCGCAACGAGATACGCTGTAACTGCGGGAAGCTTCAAAAGCTTTGCGAGACGAGACATAAGCAGTCCCGCGAGCATAGCTATGGAGAGAGTAATTAAGATTTGCATGATGACGCCTTTCAAAAAGTAAATATTTTTACAACCGAATAATTATAACTCTTAACTACGATAAAGTCAAGTGCTTTTGAAAAAACAATAGAAGAATTATACACTAATAACTTTTTTTCAACAAATGTTGATATTGAATTGATGTTGAGTTGTTATTGATTTACTATAATTTGTATATAAAATGAGAGTGTAGGGGTATAAATAATGAAAGAAAAAGAAAATAAAAATCCAAAATCTAAAATATTAACAGTTCCCAATATACTTTCGTTTATAAGGCTCGGTATGATACCGTTTATCATATGGCTTTATTGCTTTGAAAAAAATTATGCTATGACAACATTAGTTCTTGTGCTTTCGGGCGCTACCGATATTGTTGACGGATTTATAGCAAGACACTTCAATCTTATAAGTGATTTTGGAAAATCTATTGACCCGATTGCAGACAAGCTGACACAGCTATCTGTGCTTTTCTGCCTTGTTACAAGATTTATTTATATGATCTTTCCGCTCTCTCTTCTAATTGTAAAAGAACTTTTCGCGGGAATCGTCGCTCTTATTCAGATAAATAAAACAAAAGAAGTTCACGGTGCGGTCTGGCATGGAAAGCTTAATACCGTTTTACTTTACGCTATGATGATATTGCATATAATTTGGTATAATATTCCACCCGTAGTTTCAAACGTATTTATTTTTGCTTGCACCGGTGTTATGATAATGTCAGCTATACTTTATGGAATTCAAAACATCGGAAGAATTATAAAAAGCGATAAAATCGCTGATATTAATAAAGAAAATATAAATTAAAAAGAGGTAAACAACTATGTCAAAGTCTTATGTTTTTTACAATCCCCTCGCAGGAAACGGACGTTGCGCAGATGATGTCCAAGCAATCAAATCCATTCTTAAAGATGAGATCGTAATGTGCGATATGACAAAATCCGCAACATATGAAGAGACACTTTTCTCTATGACTGAGGATGATAAATTGGTGCTTTGCGGAGGTGACGGAACGCTAAACCGTTTTATCAATCTTACAGACGGAGTTGATATAAAGGCAGATATTTTATACTATCCTATGGGAAGCGGAAATGATTTTGCCTTCGATCTCGGTAAAAAACGTGGAGACGAGCCTTTTTCGATAAAGGAATATCTCAAAGATCTTCCGACAGTTACGGTAAAAAATAAGACCTACCGTTTTCTCAACGGAGTTGGATACGGTATTGACGGATATTGCTGTGAAGAGGGCGACAAAATCAGAGCAAATTCCGATAAAAAAGTAAACTACACGTCAATCGCAATAAAAGGATTGCTGTTCAAATACAAACCAACATCAGCAAAGGTTACAGTGGACGGGGTAGAGCATACATATAAAAAAGTATGGATAGTTCCTACAATGAATGGACGTTATTATGGCGGTGGAATGATGCCGACACCCGATCAGAGCAGAGAAGCGCAAGACGGAAAGATATCTGTGATGATTTTCCACGACACAAGCAAACTTAAAACTCTTATGATATTTCCGTCGCTTTTTAAAGGCGAGCACGTAAAACACAAAAATGCTATCGATATTTTCTGCGGACATGAAATAACAGTTGAATTCGACACTCCCAGAGCGCTTCAGATCGACGGAGAAACTATACGTAACGTCACATCTTATACCGCGATGTCTAAGAAAGCGGTTGCTATTAATAATTAACAGCAAAAAACTCCTTGTCAGATAAACGTATCCGGCAAGGAGTTTGATATTTGTTTGATGTTAATATTTTGTTAACATTTAAAAATTATGCTAAAGAATCTATTACGTTTTTCATCCAAGTTCTGATCTGCGCCGTGTCTTCCTCAGAAAGATTCTTGCCGCCGAAAAGTCCGACTTTCATAAAGAGCGTGGGATCGATAACATTTGTTTGACCCGCCGCAAGATATTTTTTAATGTTTGCAACAGCTTCTTCGTTACCGTCGCAGATAATTGCAACATTCTGTGCACGCGCCTTAGTAAGCTCGATAAGGAATCTGCGGAGAGTGTCATCCGCGTCGTTCTTAACGGAAAGGACAAGAACGACTATACGTTCATTGTTGCATGAATATGCCGGCGGAATGGTATCGACTGCATTGATCGCAAGCTCGTAATCTGCCTTGACAAGTTCAGCGGCTGCTTTAAGTTTAGCCTTATTTGTGTAGTGAAGAACACGCATTTTTATTGCCATGATGAAAGATCCTCCAAATTAATAAATTATTTATATTAATTATAACATATTTTGAAAAATTATCAATAGGTTTGTGTGTTAAATAAATATCTTTGTGAAAATGCGCTACAAATCAAATTCGGGTTTTGTCGAAAACGACTATAAATAAGTCAATCCGATATTTAAACAGCAAATAGACCATAGGATTAAGTAAATGCTTTGAAACAGCCCCCATCCGTTTTATCCACTTCTCTACTTTAAGCAAAATTTGCATTTTGCTTAAAGTTTCCCTTGCCGCGCTGGGCTCGCCTTCCGCAGATAAATCTTTCTAAAGGCGCGCCCCCGCCCTGCCGCGGCTCCCGCCCCCA
>JAZRUP010000148.1:0-6007 GCA_045652645.1 Eubacteriales bacterium
GATATTATAGTTGGTGATACCGACATAATGAAGAAAGCCCCCACAAAAATGCTTGCGGCAGGACTTGGGGATATGCTTGCGAAATATGTAAGCATTTGCGATTGGAGAATATCTAACCTCATAAACGGTGAATATTATTGCGAAAAAATAGCGTCTCTTGTGCGTAAAGCACTTAAGAAGTGCATTGATAATGCGGAAGGTCTGCTCAAACGCGAGGACGCGGCGATAGAGGCTGTATTTGAAGGACTTGTTATCTGTGGTGCCGCTATGAATTATGCGGGAGTTTCAAGACCCGCGTCGGGATGCGAGCATTATTTCTCCCACGTTTGGGATATGAGAGCTGTTGAGTTCGGTACTAATGAGGAGCTTCATGGAATACAGTGCGCTATCGGAACGCTGATGGCGGCAAGACTTTTTGAAAAGCTCAAGAAGATCGAGCCCGATCGGGAAAAAGCGCTTGAATACGTCAAGAATTTTGACAAAGAAAAGTGGAACGAGTCGCTTCGCGCGTTCCTCGGCAAGGGTGCTGAAAGCATGATCACGCTTGAAGCAAAAGAAGGTAAATATGACTCGGAAAAGCACGAAAAGCGTCTTGAAATAATCATTGAAAAGTGGGATTCCATACTTAAAATTGTTGAGGAGGAGATAATTTCCGTAGCGGAGATCGAGAAAATACTCGACACTATCGGAGCCCCGAAATCTGTCTCTGAAATAGGAATTGACGAAAGTGTTCTTCCTATGACCGTCAAAGCGGCGAAGGACATTCGAGACAAATACGTTTTACCGAGACTTCTTTGGGACCTTGGAATACTTGACGAGTTTGTCGAAGGGAATATATAATAATATATAATAAATGATAATGAAAAAATCGACCTCTAAGCAAAAAGCTTGGAGGTCGATTCAGTCTGTCGAAAAAGCCACTTGAAAGAGTGGCTTTTTCGACAGACTGGCGAGAGGATAATATCTTCCCCTACGATTAATTTTATAAATCAAAAATTCAAGCATTTTCGTATTGACTTTGTTTATGCTGTTCTCTGAAATCCTTTGGAGTCACGCCGTGTATATCGGTGAAAACTCTGTAAAAATAGCTGAGGCTTCCGAAACCGGCGTCAAAGCAGACGTCAATTATATGGATATTGGTGTTTATAAGCAGGTTTGAGGCGTAATTGACTCGCAGACCGTTGAGATATTCAGATACGGTCACACCTCTGTATTTTTTTAGGCTTCTTGAGAGGTGTTCTCGAGTTTTGCCTGACAATTCCGTCATTCGCTCAAGACCCATTTTGAAATTTTCGGGGTGTTCCATCTCCGATATAAGACGTAGGAGCCAAATGGGAGCGTCCTCTTCTTGCTTTTTTTGAGCATTGTTAAAATATCTTGTGAAAATGTCTGCAAGTATAGCCCTCATCCTTGTTTTCAGAGCATTTTTGTCGCTCCAACGGTTGAGATTAAGTTCTTCTATCTGCTCTACAAGACGGCCTTTTTCTTGCTCGGTAAGATAGACCGTGGGCGGCATTTTTTCTTCAAGCAGCGCTTTTGCGGGGAAACTGTCCGAAAGATAGTTGAAAAGAAGCGTTGCCGTGTCAAGCGTAAAGGTAAGATTTATATGAGAGCTTATATCGCTGTCCTTCGAGTCGTGACTGAAGCCGTGAACGTCATCGGGACGGATAAAAACAAGGCTTCCGGCGGTCAGCTTTTGAGTGATCCCGTTTATATAATGCGTTGTAGTGCCTTTTACGGTTAAAAATATCTCATAAAATTCGTGACAATGTATATAGACCTTATCGTCGGAGTTTCGAGTATAACGGGCTATATGGTACAAGCATTCGGATTCAACATCAACGTGTTTTTCGGCTGAAAGGCGGGGGGGAGTGTTCATATCTTTTCTCCAATATCACAATAGTTCAATAATTATATCATAAAGATGCCTGAATTTCAACGGTTTTTCATTATAATAAAATAAAAATTGTAAAAAAGAGAATTGTTACACAAATAACGGCAACGATGTTTTTAGTTAGGCTTGATATACAATGCATAGAGAATTTCTTCCAAATATTTTTGAAAAGGATAAAAAAGGTTGTCAAAGGAAGGCTTTTGTGATATAATGATTTTAATTTATACAATAAGGAGATTTTTATGTCAAAAATATATAATTCTGTGGAAGAGCTTATAGGAAATACGCCTCTTTTGAGGCTTAGCAGAATAGAAAAAGAGCTTGGGATTAAAGCTGAAATACTTGCGAAACTTGAATTTTTAAACCCTGCGGGTTCGGTCAAGGACAGAGCTGCGCTTAAAATGCTTGACGAAGCTGAGGAAAAGGGACTTTTGAAAAAAGGCGCGACTGTTATTGAGCCTACGTCGGGAAATACAGGCATCGGTCTCTCAATGGTTGCGGCGCTTCGCGGTTACAAGACGATAATCGTTATGCCCGACAATATGTCGATCGAACGCCGTCAGCTTATGTCGGCGTACGGCGCGGAGGTTGTTTTGACCCCCGCTGCGGGCGGAATGAGCGCGGCAATAGCTAAGGCGGAAGAGCTTGCGAAGGGGATCGACGGAGCGTTTATACCGAGTCAGTTTGACAATCCCTCAAACGCGGCGGCTCATTTTACGACAACGGGTCCCGAAATATATGAGGATACCGACGGCAAGATAGATATTTTCGTTGCGGGTGTCGGAACGGGCGGAACTATAACGGGAGTCGGAGAATATCTGAAAACCAAGAATCCCGATATAAAAATAGTCGGCGTTGAGCCTTCGGGTTCGGCTATCCTTTCGGGCGGCAAGGCGGGCGCTCACAAGCTTCAGGGTATCGGCGCGGGCTTTGTTCCGAAGGTGCTTAACGAAGATATTCTTGACGAGATAATCGCGATCGACGACGATGACGCGTACGATTTTGCGAGAAAGCTTTGCCGAACGGAGGGAATACTTGTCGGTATCTCGTCGGGCGCGGCGGCTCTCGCGGCGGCGACCGTTGCGAGTCTGCCCGAAAATGAAGGCAAACGCATAGTAGTCCTTCTTCCAGATACGGGAGCGAGATACCTCTCTACTTTGTTTTAATAAAAAAACAGTTAATATCTATGACAAAGGGTTTAGGACCACGGTCCTAAACCCTTTGTCATAGATATGCCGACATTTAGGCATTTTTTATTTAAGGTTGAATTATAATTTTGACTATCTCTTCATCTGTCGGCTGCATTCCTACGCGGCCGATATGTCCGACACAGCTTATCGTGTCGCCGGTGTCCTCCTGAAGAATACCCGTGTTTGAGGCGTATGCCTTGCCTTTCATCGCGAGAGAGTGAGCAAAAAGAGCCGCATCAAGCGCAGAAGATATTTTTGCCGCGCAGGATGCCTTCGCACCGTCACAAATGATTCCCGGGATATCAGCGAGAGTATTGTCTATCGTATCCTTTATCTGTGTCAGCGTACCGCCTACCATATATGTGATAGCCGCGCCTGCCGCGCAGGACGCCGAAACCGCTCCGCAGAACGCGGAAAGCTTACCTATGTATTCCTTTTGATAAACGGTAAGCAGGGAAGAGAATATGAGCGCGCGGCGCATAGTCTCGTCGGGGATGTTTTTCTCTCTTGCGTATATTATGACCGGAACGGAGGATGCGATCCCCTGATTTCCGCTGCCCGAGGTTATTATAACGGGCATATCGCAGCCCTCCATTCGAGCCTCGGATGCCGCTGCGGTGTACGCGCGCATTTTAGTGAAGATCGTGTCGGCGTAAGTTTCAAATATCGCTTTTCCGATCCCAACACCAAAATCGCCCTTCATTCCTCTCTCCGCGATAGTCATATTGCAGGTGATCTGCTTGTCTGTAAATGGCTTTATTTTTTCAAGCTCGATCTCATTCGCGAAGCTTATGATATTTTCAATGCTGAGAGCCTGTCTGTCGGCAACCTCTTGCGCTTCGCGCAGATCCTCGGTCATAAAAAGGGTCTCACCGTTTTTGATTATTTTTACTATATTCGTGTGGCTGTGTCTGACTTCGACGGATACATATTCAGCCTCACGGTAAATTTCGATTATAAAGTGAAGCGGAATCTTGGATTCGAGAAATTCTATGGAGCAGCGTTGCTCTTTAAGGAATTTGCGTGTCTTGGCAAGTCCTTCTTGCGTGACCGATTCAAGAACTTCCATATGGCGCTCCGCATCGCCCGCAATAGCGCCGAGGGAGCAGGCGGCTTCGATTCCCGTCATACCGCCCGAGTTTGGAATGCGAACACAACGTACATTCTTTATAATGTTTCCGCTGCACCTTGCGATTATCTTTGTGGGTTCTCCACCGAGCATAGACGCGCCTTTAGCCGACGCGTACGCGAGCGCGATAGGCTCGGTACAGCCCATAGCCGGGATAAGCTCCTCGTTTAGTATCGCAAGAAAATCGTTTTTTATCTTTTCGGTAAGCATATATTGCTCCTTGCCTTTTAATATGAAAATATTATAACATAATTTGACACGGTTGTCAATGAAAAGAGAGTCAGTGATTTCTTTTTATATTGTATATTATTAAAGCAAATATGCAAGAAAAATATGCGAGGAACAATAAAATTTGAAGACTGATAACTTCTTCGTACAGTCCGATAATTTGAATACTTATAAGAACGGGCGCCAAAACGATAATTGCTATGTGACAGACTTTACCCCAAACGGGTAACTCTTTGTAATTTAGTTTGTTTTTGATTGTTGATGAGAATTTTATTTTGAGCAGATGTTTTATGCTTGCAAGGCAGACGATGACGCCTAAAAGAATTATCAGAATGAAAAAATATATTAAAATTATGATCGAAAAGGTCTTAAAGCTTTTTGCGTGATCCGCAATCAAAAGAGAGAGCGGGGTAAGAAGAACCGCCATAGACCAAAACGATACGGTGCAAATAAGCAGACCCCATTTCATTGCAAGAGCCTCGGAATCGCGATATAGCTTTTCCTTCGGTAATAAGGATCTTCTGAAATTGCTTCTGTAAATGATATAAGAAACGAGGGATATTATAAAAAGAAAAATGAACGAAACGGATCCGAGAGGTCCCAAAATATCGTCAGGCAACTTGAATCCCATAACGACGATAATGAATTCGATAAGTAACATAGGTAGAATTATAAGCAATGATAAAAATACGGAGGACCTTATAGCGAATCTTCTTTTTTGATATATAAGATATGATTTTACACTTTCAAGCTCCGTGTCTTTTTTGATCCTTTTTGCCGCGAAAAGCTCTTCTACGGTGACTCCGAGTATATCCGCTATTTGCGGTAAAAGCTTTGTATTAGGCTTTGCGGCACCGGTTTCCCATTTTGAAACCGCTTTATTCGTAACCCCGAGCTTTTTACCAAGCTCTAATTGAGAAATCCCTTTTTCTTGACGTAGAGTATAAAGAAAATTGCCAAATGCGTAATCGTTCAATTTGAACACCTCCTTTTGGCATAAATTATATCATATTTTGGAATTTAAAACAAGATTTTGATTGTCTCTTTTTGGTGGAATGTTGTTTTTTGATTGATAAATTAAGGATTAAACCTTGTATATAGTTTTCCGATGCAATGAATAAAAATAGATCTGAACCCCACCGTCGTGTGATAGGGTTAGGATCTATGCTGTAGCCACCCGATTCTTGGGAGCGGCAACTTGCCGCTGGTGCGGGTAACAGGGGGCGAACTCTGCCACGCAGACGAACGCAAGCGTTTCTTTTGTTCGTGAGGTTCTTTCCCCGTGTTACCTCTCTGAGAAATCAAAACAGCTTCCCAAAAGGGAAGCCTTATTTTTGTGCAGTAAATAAAAACAAATCCGACCCCCACCGTTGTGTGATGAGGTTCGGATCTATGCTGTCGCCACCCGAGATTTGGGCGCCGACACTGTCGGTTGGTGCGGGTAACAGGGGTCGAACCTGCACGAATTAACACAAGATCCTAAATCTTGCGCGTCTGCCAATTCCGCCATACCCGCGAATGAAATGATAGGGTTGGCGGAATTAACCGCACATACCCGCGAATGAA
>JAZRUP010000149.1:0-4476 GCA_045652645.1 Eubacteriales bacterium
CCTCCGACTTTATCCTGTTTTTGTGTCCTCTCGCGATGCAGTCGGAGATCTCGGGGATCGTCATTCCCGAAAAAGAGCCGATCAGCGCGGCGGGGAACAGAATAACGGGCATTACCATTCCAGTCAGAGTTCCGTAAGCCGCAAGGGAATGCTCGCGCGATGCTCCGCTTTTGCGAAGCCCCGCGGGTATAAGCGCGTGCTCAACGGAGAGAAGCGCGGATCTTGCGTAAGTGGAAAAAGCGACGGGGAGCGCTATTGAGAGCAGATTTTTTGTTACCGCCTTGCCTTCAACAGACGAGCTTTCGTTCTTTATGTTTTTTCGCTTGTCGAGGACGTACATAACGGTCATAACGGTAAACGACAGAATTTCGGACAGTGCGCCGCCGAGAACTAATGCGATACAGGCGTATTCTATGCCGCTTGGTAAAATAAAGGTCAGAAGCATGACCGTCGCGCCGATCTTTACAGCCTGCTCGGCAACCTGCGAGAGGGCGTTCTTCGCGACGCGTCTGACGGCGGTAAAATATCCGTTGAAGCAGGACGCAAGCGCGATAAGCGGCAGAGTTATCGCCATAAGACGCAAAGGAAGAACGGTTCTTTCGTCGTCAAGCCAATGAATACCTATAATTTTTGCGAGCGAGAAGAGCAGTATTGCCGAAAGGAATCCGAAAAAGAGCGAATAGCATACGCAACGGCGCATTGAGGCTCTGACAAGTCCGTCATCCTCGTGTCCGAGAGCTTCAGCGACCATTCGTGTCGCGGCAAGCGCGATACCCGATGTCGCGAGAGTCAAAGCAAAGCCGTAAACTCCCGATATAAGAGAAAAAAGACCGAGAGCCTCGGCACCTACCTTGTTAGATATCCATACGTTAAAGGCAAGAGCCACTCCGCGCATAAACAGCGAGGTTAATGTCAAAAGACTTGCATTATAAAAGAATTTTTTTAATCGGTTCATACGATTCTCCGTTGGGCTTTTTATAAATCATATGAAAAAATAGTTTTGATTAGAATTTTTGTTAAATTTCTTGTTTACAATTTTACGAAAAAATGTTATAATAATAGCACAAATAATAATTTCGGAGGTGATCATATGGGTAAACCTTTGACAATTACGATAGCAAGACAGTACGGAAGCGGAGGACGAGAGATAGGTGCTCGCGTTGCGGAGCTTCTCGGAATAAAATCATACGACCGCGAGCTTATCACTATGGCGGCTCAGAAAAACGGAATGAACGTAGATGCGCTTCACAATATTGACGAACGCGCTACAAGCAGCCTTCTTTATACGTTGGCGATGGGTTCGTCCTCTTACGGACACTACCATGGCACTATGAGCTTCGATATGCCTGTTAACGACAAGCTTTTCGTTGTTCAGTCGGAGATAATACGTGAGCTTGCCGATACGGAGGATTGTGTTATAATCGGACGATGTGGGGATTACGTTCTGCGTGAGAATCCTAATGTAATAAGCATATTTATTTACGCAGATGTTGAGCACAGGATAAAACGTATTATGGAAAGCCATGATCTTAGCTACAACGATGCTAAAGATCTTATAGCAAAGACCGATAAACGCCGTATAAACTACTATAATTTTTATACGGGAAGAAAATGGGGCAAATACGATCATTATAATGCGTCTCTTGACAGCCATATGCTCGGTATTGAGGGAACAGCGCAGATAATAGCCGATATGGCGCGTAATTTCAAAGCAAAAAATGAGTAAGCTTATTTCCGTTAAAAACGGTATTGATAATATAAGCTCCGTAAATTCTCTTTTGAGAAATAGAAAGCTGGGGCTTATCACAAATGCGTCTGGCGTTAATAAAAAAGGTGACCATATAGCAAACATTCTTGCGGATAAGTTTGAACTTTCCGTTCTGTTCTCTCCGGAGCACGGTATCAGAACGAATCTTCAGGACGGTCATTGGGACGGCGAACGAGTCAAGGATACAGACACAGGCGCTGATATTATAAGTCTTAAATCTTCCGCTGATATTGTTGGATGCGCACTTTCGGGTATTGATACCGTAGTTTACGATATACAGGATGTTGGAGCGCGTTTTTATACCTATATTTATAATTTATCCCATATTATGAAGCTCTGCGCTGAAAAGGGAAAAGAGCTCATTGTTCTTGACCGCATAAATCCCATCGGTGGAACCGCTATTGAGGGCGCCCTGCTTGATACGAAATATGCGTCCGATGTTGGAAAGTTTGCCATACCGACAAGATACGGTCTGACAGTCGGTGAGCTTGCGAAATATCTTAACGAGGAAGAAAAGATTGGGTGTAAGGTTCACGTAGTACCTGTGTCGGGTTGGAAGCGCAAGATGTATGCGGACGAAACGGACTTACTTTGGGTAAATCCTTCGCCGAATATTCCGTCTGTTGATACCGCTATAAATTATACCGGAACCTGCATTTTTGAAGCTACGAATATTTCGGAGGGAAGAGGAACGACAAAGCCGTTCAGCCTTATCGGCGCTCCTTTCATTGATTCGGCAAGACTTACCGCGAGTATGAGAGGGCTTAAGCTTGACGGTGTTGTTTTCAGACGTGCGTATTTTACTCCTAAATTCGGCAAATACGAGGGGGAGCTTTGCGAGGGTGTTGAGCTTCATATAACGGACAGAGACGCGTACGATCCTTTTGAAACCTCGCTTGAGCTTTACCGTGAGCTTTCTTATTATCGAGAATTCAGAGCAAGAGAGCAGAGAGTATGCGAACTTTTCGGCAACGACAGGCTTTGCGGAGAGTTTATTGATACCGACGCGATAATCTCGGAGAGCCGAAAAATGCTTTCTGAGTACCGCAAAAAAGCGTCAAAATATCTTATGTACTGATTCGCAAAAAAATTTTTAAAAAAATATGAAATACCTCTTGACATATAGATATAAGATGATTATTATATAACTATATTCAATGTCTAGGAGGAAAATATATGAAGCGGTTATTTGCTTGTGAGCTTTGCGGATACGAGTATGATCCGGGGGATGGAGATCCTGACAACGGTATTGAACCGGGAACGGAAATTGAGGATCTGCCTGCAGATTGGGTCTGCCCCTTGTGCGGAGCCACAAAAGATGATTTTGAAGTTCAAGAGGTCGAAGACGATACTCGGGATTAAATATTAAAAAACCAACGGACTGATTTAAATTCAGTCCGTTGGTTTTTTGTTTGTTCTATTAAGAACGAAGAGTAATTCCAAGCTGATACTCAAGAGACGAGAGGATCTTCTTTGATATCTTGTCGGCTTCCTCAACCGTCAAAGTTCTGTCGGATGCTCTGAGCGTTACTCTCATTGAAACGCTCTTTTTGCCATCACCGATCTGCTGACCGCGGTAAATATCGAAGAGCTTTACCGATTCAGCAAGCTTTCCGCCTGCCTTTTTCATAACTTCCTCGATCTTTCCTACCTCAAGCTCATCGTCGCAAACAAAGGAGAAGTCACGCGTTGATGCGGGGAACTTGGGAAGGGGAGTGTACTCGATCTTCTTGTTGATAGCCCTCTCTATAGCCTCAAGATCAAGCTCCGCGCAGAACACGGGAGCATTGAATCCGTATTCTGCCGCGACTACGGGGTGGATCTGTCCGAGGATCGCAAGCTTATCGCCATTGGCAGAGGTTATATCCGCGCAACGTCCGGGATGATAAGAGGCGTTTTCGGTGTTTGCACTGTACTTGTGACCGCTTACACCCGCAAGCTTCAAAATACGTTCGCAAACAACCTTTATTGTATAGAAATCGCAGTTTCCGTACATGCCGAGAGTGATGACCTTATTTTCATCGGGAAGCTCGTTTTCTCCTTCCTTGGGAATATAAACGGTCGCGATCTCGTAAAGACGTACGTTTTCATTATTGAAGCTGTTGTTTCTCTCCAGTATCTCAAGCATTGATGGGAGAGCTGTCGTGCGCATTACGCTTGTATCCTCACCGAGAGGATTGGATATGACTACGGATCTGCGGTCTTTCTCCGGCAGTCCTACCTTTTCATAATATTTGGGGCTGATAAATGAGAACGTCTGGATCTCGTTGAAGCCGAGAGCGACCATTGCGGGAGCAATAGACGCTTCAAGCGCCTGACGGGGTGTTCTGCCGCCCATGGTTACCGCACCGCTTACGTAAGATGATTCAAGCTTATTGTAGCCGTAAATTCTGATGATCTCCTCGGCAACGTCGTTCATACATTCAATATCTCCTCTGAACGAGGGGGCGGTAAGAATACCGTTCTCGACCGTGAAATCAAGCTTGCGGAGAATTTCCGCCATATAATCGGCAGAAAGGTCAACTCCGAGGAATTTATTAATCTTATCGGCGTTAAGGGGAAGAGATACGGGAGCTTTTTTAGTGGGGTAAACGTCGATGATGCCGTCAACGACATCACCCGCGCCGAGAAGCTCGACAAGCTCACAAGCGCGCTCGACTGCGGGAAGCGTATTTTCAGCGTCAAGTCCCTTTTCAAAGCGAGCGGAG
>JAZRUP010000150.1:0-8756 GCA_045652645.1 Eubacteriales bacterium
GGTTATATCGCCGCCGTAGCACTTTGCGAGAACGTCCTTTCGCATAGCCTTGACGGTCTCACGCGCGATAACTCTGCCACCGACAGCCGCCTGGATCGGAACCTCGAAAAGCTGACGCGGTATGTTTTCCTTAAGTCGCTCCGCGATCTTTCTCGCTCTTGCGTACGCCTTTTCCTCGTGAACGATGAAGGAGAGGGCATCGACCTGATCTCCGTTGAGAAGGAAGTCGAGCTTGACAAGCTTCGATTTTCTGTATTCGAGTATCTCATAATCAAGCGAGGCGTAACCTCTTGAACGGCTCTTTAGCGCGTCGAAGAAGTCGTATATTATCTCGTTGAGGGGCAATTCGTAGTGAAGATCAACGCGGGTCTTGTCGAGATATTTCATATCGATAAAAGTTCCGCGTCTGTCCTGACACAGCTCCATAAGTCCGCCGACATAGTCAACGGGAGTCAGAATATGCGCAGCGACAATAGGCTCGGAGGCGTATTCTATCTCGTCGGGTGACGGGAAGTTTGTCGGGTTGTCTATACGGAGAAGCTCACCGCCGCGCATTTTTACCTCGTATATAACGCTCGGCGCGGTCGTTATAAGGTCAAGATTAAATTCGCGCTCAAGCCTCTCCTCGATTATTTCCATATGAAGAAGTCCGAGGAAGCCGCAACGGAAACCGAATCCGAGAGCTATGGACGTTTCGGGCTCAAACACGAGCGCCGCGTCGTTAAGCATAAGCTTTTCAAGCGCGTCACGAAGATCGCCGTAACGTGCGCCGTCAGCGGGGTAGATACCCGCGTATACCATAGGCTTTGCCTGCTTAAAGCCGGGTAGTGCTTCCTTCGCGGGATTGTTTGCGAGCGTTACGGTATCACCGACACGGGTGTCACCTACGCTCTTGATGCTGGCAGTGATATATCCGACCTCTCCGGCGTATATGCGTTTCGCCTTCGAGAGACCAAATGGCTCCATATATCCGACGTCAACTACCTCGTAGGTCTGACCCGTGCTCATCATTTTTATGGTATCTCCCGCCGCGATGCTACCGTCCATAATTCTGACGTAAACAACGACACCGAGATAACTGTCGTAATATGAATCAAAAATAAGAGCTTTGAGAGGTGCTTCCTCGTCGCCACCGGGCGCGGGAATGTTTTCAACTATATCAATAAGAACGTCCTCGATATTAAGTCCGACCTTTGCCGAAACCTCGGGACAGCCATCGGCAGGAATTCCGATAACATCCTCTATCTCCTCTCGGACTCGGTTGGGGTCAGCTGAGGGAAGGTCTATTTTATTGATTACAGGTCGAATCTCAAGATTTGAATCCGCGGCAAGATATGCGTTCGCGAGCGTTTGAGCCTCGATACCCTGAGTAGCGTCAACAACGAGAAGCGCGCCCTCGCAGGCATTGAGGGAACGGGAGACCTCGTAGTTGAAGTCAACGTGCCCTGGAGTGTCTATAAGATTCAACGTGTAGTTCTCACCGTCGGGCGCGGCGTAGTTGAGACGGACGGCGCGAGCCTTTATGGTAATGCCGCGCTCCTTTTCAAGGTCCATATTGTCGTGCATTTGCTCCGAAACCTCACGCTTCTGAACCGCCTCGGTCGTTTCAAGCAGACGGTCGGCAAGTGTGGACTTGCCGTGGTCTATATGAGCGATTATTGAAAAATTTCGTATGTTTTTCTGTCTTTCGTTTGGCATAAAAATCTCCAAGCATTGGTATATTGCTTATATTATATAATATTTTGCGGAAAATCACAAGAAGATTTTGAAAAAAATCTTAAAATGTCATAAAAAAACTGAAAGTGTCTTGAAAAAAACTTAAATATGTTTTATAATATTCTTGCTATTAGTATTTTGGAGGTTTAGTTGTATTATGTCTAATGATAAAAAGAATGCCGTTATCGTCGGGTACGGCGGAATGGGCGGCTGGCACGCAAAAAGATTCAAAGACAGTGATTGCGTCAATCTTTTGGGAATTTACGATATAAAGGAATCTCGCTGCGAGCTTGCTCGTGAGCAGGGAATATATGCCTATTCATCTCTTGATGAGGTTCTCGCAGACGAGCGCGTTGATTTTGTTACTATAGCGACGCCTAACGATTCTCATAAGCCGATAGCTCTTGCGGCAATGGCGGCAGGGAAGCACGTTGTAACGGAGAAGCCCGTTGTAATTAACAGCGAGGAGCTTGAGGAGCTTATCGCGGCGTCCAAGAAATATAACAGAATATTCACAACGCATCAGAACAGAAGATGGGATCCCGATTACGTTATGATGAAGGACGCATACAATTCTGGCGATCTCGGCAAGGTATTTACCATAGAATCGAGAGTACAGGGATCTCGCGGAATCCCCGGTGACTGGAGAGGAAGAGCTGCTCAGGGCGGTGGAATGATACTTGATTGGGGTATTCATCTTATTGACCAGATACTCGGTATTCTTGATGACAAGAAGCTTATGTCTGTTTACTGCCGTTGCGAGCATATAACCAACAAGGAAGTTGACGACGGATTCAGACTCGATATGTATTTTGAGGATGATATTACCGCGCGTGTTGAGGTTGGAACCAATCACTTTATAAGCGTCGGACGTCTTTATATGGTCGGTACCGCGGGCGCCGCCGTTATTAAGGACTGGAAGGACGATCTCCATGAGATAATCTGCACGGAGTGGAAGGAAGAAAATGTCGTTCCCGTTGACACGGCGGCAGGTCTTACCAAGACCATGGCTCCCCGTGACGCAAAGACCACTAAGGAAAGACTTATTCCGAGAATCAAGACAGACGTTCACGAGTTCTACAGAAATCTCTGCCGCGCGATCGACGGTACGGATGAGCAACTGATCACACATGATCACCTTCGCCGTTCTATGATGGTAATGGAGGCTGCATTTGAATCCGATAAGACAGGAAAGCCCGTTGACGTCAAGGACATCAATGCGCCCAGAAGAAACTGATAAAAAATCCGAAAAAATTTTCAAAAAACTCTTGACAAGATGAAAAAAGAGTGGTATAATCCAAACATAATTTTTAAAGGCTATGACGAAGACGCCTGAAATGTAAAACCCACAGAGAGTCGGAGATGGTGCGAACCGATGGCAGAGCATTTTAAGGAAATCACTTCCGAGCCGATATTCCGATGAGGGATATCCGTATTCGCTACGTTAACGGCGCGGGGCTTGATAGAGCCTTTAGAGTGGTGCTTTTGCACAATTTGAGTGGTACCGCGGAAAGTTTGTTTTGATTTTAACTTCCCGTCTCATTATAAATGAGACGGGAAGATTTTTATTATAAGGAGGATTATTATGGCAAACAAACAGGTTGACAATAAGATCAAAGAGGTTGCCGAGCGAATCCGTGCCGCGCGCGAATCCGTTGGAAAAACAACAGCCGAGCTTGCGGCGGAGATAGGAATGACAGAGAAAGAGTATGTTTCCTATGAGAACGGTAATTACGATTTCAGTTTTACATTTATTTATAAAGTAGCTAACATTTGCGGAGTTGAGATAGCTGATCTTATGGAAGGGCGTTCGCCTTATCTTACAAATTATACTGTAACACGTTGCGGAGAGGGAATGCCGATAGTTCGCCGAGAGGGCTTTGTTTATAACCGTCTCGCCGCAATGTTCAAGGATAAGATAGCTGAGCCTTTTTACGTAAAGATCCCTTACGACGAAAACGCTCTTGCTCGTCCGCTTCACCTTTCCTCTCACAAGGGTCAGGAGTTCGACATTGTTATAAAAGGAACGATGAAGATCTGGATCGGTGACAGAACAGAGATACTTCACGCGGGTGACAGCATATATTACGACAGCTCCACCCCTCACGACGAGGCTGCAATGGGCGGAGAGGATTGCGAGATCTACGCTATCGTTATGAACCCCGACGGTGAGTACGCAAGCAAATATGAAGAGCAGTCTGCTCTTCCCGCAACCACCAATACTGACCTTGCGGGCATCATAAACCCCGTCAGCTCGAATTTTATCGATGTAACTCACGACGAGAATGGAGTTATCTCAGACATCAAATTCAAAAACGATGACAAATTCAATTTCGCGTTTGATGTTGTTGACGCTATCGCAAAGAAAACGCCGCATAAGCTTGCTATGTTCCACGTTTCAGCAAAGAAGCACGAGCGCCGCTTCACGTTTGAAGATATGTCGAGAGGTTCGTCGCGTGTCGCCAACTACCTTTCCTCCCTTGGCGTTAAGAGAGGCGATCGCGTAATGCTCGTTCTTAAGCGTCATTGGCACTTCTGGTACACGATCCTCGCTCTCCATAAGCTCGGCGCTATAGCTATCCCGGCTACAAATCTTCTTATGGAAAAGGATTTTGATTACAGATTTTCGGCGGCGGGAGTTTCAGCTATTATCTGTACCGCTGACGGTATGACGGCTGACGAGGCTGACAAAGCTATCGCTAAGCTTCCCGAAGGCTCTGTGCTCAAGGTCGTAGCTCACGGAAAGCGTGACGGTTGGCACAATTTTGACGAAGAATATCAGCATTTCTCCGATAAATTTGAGCGTACAGAAGACGCGCCCTGCGGAAACGACCCTCTCCTTATGTTCTTTACGTCGGGAACAACGGGTTATCCTAAGATCGCGCTCCACAATCATAAATATCCTTTAGGACATTTTGTTACGGCTAAATATTGGCATAACGTAGATCCTAACGGTCTGCATTTTACGATCTCCGATACCGGTTGGGGTAAGGCTCTTTGGGGTAAGCTCTACGGTCAGTGGCTATGTGAAGCGCCTGTGTTTACTTACGACTTTGATAAATTCAGTGCCGCAGACATTCTCCCTATGCTCGGTAAGTACAGAATTACTACGTTCTGCGCTCCTCCTACGATGTACCGATTCTTCATAAAGGAAAATCTTGCGGATTACGATCTTTCTACGATCAAGTACGCAACGACAGCAGGAGAGGCACTCAATCCCGAGGTATATAATCAGTTCCTTAAAGCAACAGGAATCAGAATAATGGAGGCTTACGGTCAGACCGAAACGACTCTTTCCATCGGAAACTTCGTCGGAACAACACCGAAGCTCGGTTCTATGGGTAGACCAAGCCCGCTTTATAATGTTGAGCTGCTTCTTCCGGACGGAACTCCCGCGAAGGTAGGCGAGCCCGGCGAGATCTGTATCTGCACAAAAGACAAGATCCCTTGCGGACTTTACAGCGGATATTATCTTGATGAAGAGCATACGAAGGAATCTTGGCACGACGGTTATTACCATACCGGTGATACCGCGTGGCGCGACGAGGAAGGGCTTTTCTGGTTTGTCGGACGTGTTGATGACGTTATCAAGTCCTCGGGTTACCGTATAGGCCCGTTCGAGATCGAAAGCGTTATTATGGAGCTTCCTTACGTTCTTGAGTGCGCAGTAACCGCTGTTCCCGATGAGATCCGCGGTCAGGCGGTCAAGGCGACTATCGTTCTTGTCAAGGGAACGACCGCTACGGACGATCTTAAGAAGGAGATCCAGAATTACGTCAAAAAGCGTACGGCTCCTTATAAATATCCCCGTGTCGTTGAATTCCGAGATGAACTTCCAAAGACCATCAGCGGAAAGATCCGCCGCGTTGAACTTAAATAAGTCAAAAAGCTATGACCACCTGTACAACCGGTGGTCATAGCTTTTTTGTTATTCATCGTTCTCCACAGCATCGGTTTCCTCAGGATGGGCCTTCTTGTATGGCTCTATCATATATTTATCAATGACGGGATAAACTGAATATGCGGAGATATAAAGAGACATTCCAATGAAATAAACGAGAGGAAGTATAAGAGGGATAATAAAATTAAAGCTAAGACATACTATACCAAGCATGATATTTAAGACGAAAAGAATTATGCTTGAAACAGAGCCCAATAAATTTCTTTTTATTCCGAGAACCGTAAATATAAGCGCGTTTTTAAAAATTTTAAGTATTTTCATATCGAAAGTAATAGCGAGCATATATATATACTTTCGTAATACCAAATAAATAATAAATATACCCGAAATGCCCCAAAGCATTATCTCAAGCAATATGCTTGTTGTGTTGTTATAAAGATAGCAGAAATCAACAGTCAGGATGAGCAATGCAAAAGCATCTATAAGACCAAGAAAGAAGCCTTGCTTGAAGTTCTTTTTTATTCCGCGGAAATAATCCGAAAATGTAAATATAGGTTCAGCGCGAACAAGACCTCTCGCAATATAAGTACATCCAACGCTTTGCCATCCCCAAGTTATAACGGAAAAAAGGAACAATCCTATAATAACACAGTAGAAAAGAACACTGTATGTAGGCATTTCTATTGCTTGCCCGAAAATAGACATATACGTTGAAAATGTTCCTGTAGCTTCGTTAACTGTATTTCCAGACATACTTCCTGAGGCGACGAAAACTCCACTGAATGTTCCGAGAGCCGGATCAGAAGCAACAGAAATTGAATTTCCAAGAAGCGTTCCGACGGTTGCAAAGATCGTACTGAAGATGCTGCCCTGGTCATAAAACACATAAGATACAAGAAGTATCAAGAGAGCGTACATAGGCAAGCGCCCCAACATAAGAATATTTAACGACAGTATTTTATTAAATCTCCTAGGAAGGGTCTTGAAAAAATTCAAGAAAGTAGGCGGTCTCGCAACATCTTCTTTTTTTACCCCTTTCCCATCTCTGTTCATATTAAAAAAATTAAATCTTTTTTTTCTTTTTTCTTTCATTTTTTGCTCCTTGTTTTTGATATATGGTTTATCTGTATATGATCAAAGATGAAACGCAGAATAAAATGTTAATTATAAATACAAGTCCAAAGCTTGTCAGGTAAAGCAATATATAACGGTATATAGCAGGGGATCTTATTATTTGGCTTTTTCGACCTCTTAATTTTCTGAAATCATATGCAAAAAACAATGTTTTTGTTGCGAGAAAGACCAGAAACAGAGCCATCGACAGCTCAGAGATCAAAAAAACAACTATGTACGCATTCCTCGAGTTTAAAATTTCAGGATAAAGTTTTGTTATAGAGATAAGATACTTAAAGCTGAAACCAATTGTAAACCCCTTGCAGATAATAAATATAGAATCTGCAATTCCGCAAAAATATGTGAATCCTGAGGTAAAGATAAGCAGAAGATATCTTATATCAGGAGCGGAGGCTGAAACTATAACTGACGCATAACTTTTAAAAGACGAGCAACCGTCAAACACACCTGTAAAATGCGATGAAATATTGCTTGAGAAAATCTTGGCAGACAGAAGCTCTTTTGAGGATGCCTCACAGAAAAGCATTCCTGAGGCAAAAGCTAATGTTAAGAGCAAGATGAACTTTAAAAAAATTTTTAACGTAGAATATATTTTTGTGTTTCGTTTTGGAAGATCTCCTAAAAATTCGGGTACAATATTTTCACCCCTATATTTATTCTCTTCCTGTATTTCTTTTATTTCATACATATAACCACCCCAATGCCGTTATTAAAACAATATATGGCATTGAGAGGTAAAATATTACTTTTTTGTATTGATACCGCTGAGCTCATCTGCTCTGTCGGTGCATTTTTGCATAGCGGAAATGATGCCGTCCTCGAAACTATAACGGTCAAGCTCGGCAACGGCACGTTCCGTCGTTCCGCCTTTGCTGCATACCATTGAGATAAGTTGTTCGGGAGAAAGCTCACTCTTTGAAAGCATCTCGGCGGCTCCGGATATCATAGCGCAGACCGAAGATTTAAGCGCATTCGCATCAAGACCTTGCGCTGCGGCTCCATCGCAGATAGCTTTTATAAATTTGAATACGTAAGCGGGAGCGCTTGAGGTTACGCAGATTATACGATTCATATCTGACTCATCTATTTTTATTACCTCTCCCGAAGCAGAGAAAAATCCGCAGGCGAGTTCAAATTCTTCGTCGGTTACACTTTCGTTTTTGCAAAGCGCGCTAACACCTTTGCCTATAAGCATAGGGGTATTCGGGAGGGCTCTTACGACAGGTACGCCTCCACCGAGAGAGTCGCTTACCGTGTCGGAGGTTATGCCTGCGGCTATCGTAATAAACAAGACGCGTCTGCCGTCAAGAGTGGCTTTTGACAGCTCGCTCAATATTTCAGGAAAGTTTTGTGGCTTTACCGAAAGAACGACACAATCGGAGCTGTCATAGAGCTCCTTTATTGAGCCGCAAACGAGGGCTCCGTTATTTGCAAAAGCAGATGTTTTATCTGACATTATATCAAAAAGGCGAAGATCTTCCCAGCGCACTCCTCCAACAGATGTCATACCGCCAATCATTGCGGATGCCATATTTCCTACACCGATGAAGCCTATTCTGTAACAAGACATAGTTTTACTCCTTTATAATATTGTTGATCTTAGCCGCTTCGAAGGCTATTATGGCAGCGGCCTCCGCCGTCGGCAAGCTTCCGCCGAAATCTCTGCTGTAGCCTATCCTTATGTTTTCGTCTGAAAGTTCAAGAACGGAACGGGAGATGCCTCTTTTTTCTCCTCCGATGACGAACAAAACGGGCGCGCGCAGATTTGCGTCATAAATCAATTTTGAATCTCTGATGTTTGCGCAAATGACTCTGTAGCCTGAAGCTTTGAGCTTTTTTGCCGCTAAATCAGGGTCATCAAAAAATATATTTATAAGCTCAGAGCATCCCGCGGATGATCTTGCGACAACTCCCGCTGCGCTCATCCAATTTCGAGGAGGCAAGATGACGCCGTCAGCTCCCGCGGCATAAAGGGCGCGAAGAAGGCGGATCGTAGCCATGTCGT
>JAZRUP010000151.1:0-2387 GCA_045652645.1 Eubacteriales bacterium
GTGAAATAAGGTTGCGGCACTCGGACTTGACGCTACCGCAGTCGCTGATGATGACAAGCTTCGCAGTCATCATTTGCGCGACGTTATGGAAGTTTCGCTTTGATTAAAGCTATTAATTTTCAATTTGATTTTCTTGCGAAAGCGAGAAAATCTTCCTTAACATTTCCGAAGGAAATATTTCACTTGCCGAAGGCAAATTTCACGTTGCGAAGCAACATTTCACTCGTGCGAAGCACGAATTTCACCGCTTCGGGCATCAGTCCTCTGACGCCCGAAGCTTCTCCGCCGTATCCGCGGCGATGAGCGCGTCTATCATTCCGTTTATCTCACCCGCGAGGAACGACTCGAAATTAAATACGGAAAGACCTATTCTGTGGTCGGTTATTCGGCTTTGAGGATAATTGTAGGTTCGTATCTTCTCGCATCTCTCACCCGTTCCGACCTGACTCTTCCTCGCCGACGCGATCTTATCGTTCTGCTCCGTTTGCTTCATATCGTAAAGCTTCGCGCGAAGCATCTGCATCGCCTTTTCGCGGTTCTGAAGCTGGCTTCTCTCTTGCTGACATTCAACGACGATCCCTGTCGGCTTATGCGTAAGTCTTACGGCAGACTCGGTCTTGTTTATGTGCTGACCGCCCGCGCCACTCGACTTGCACGATTCAAGTATTATGTCAGAGGGGTTTATCTCAATTTCGACCTCTTCCGCCTCGGGAAGAACGGCAACGGTTACCGTTGACGTATGAATACGTCCCTGTGATTCCGTTTCGGGAACTCGTTGAACCCTGTGTACACCCGACTCGAATTTGAATCTTGAATAAGCGCCCGCACCCTCGACCATAAAGGTTATCTCACGAAATCCGCCGAGCTCCGTTTCGTTGACGCTCATAAGAGAGATCTTAAAGCGCATAGACTCTGAGTACATCGAGTACATTCTGTAAAGCACCGCGGCGAAAAGCGCGGCTTCCTCGCCTCCGGCTCCGGCGCGTATCTCAACGATGACATTCTTGTCGTCGTTTTCATCGCGAGGTAGAAGCAGAACTGTTAATTCTTCGACGAGCGTGGGGATCCTGTCACGGTTTTCGTAATATTCCGACGCGGCAAGCTCTCGCATTTCGGGATCGTCCGACGTTTCCATAAGCTCCTTAGCCTCATTGACAGTAGCTTCTATGGCAACGTATTCACGGTATTTTTCAATTATTGGTGTAAGATTTTTATATTCTTTGGATAGCTTTGCGTAATTTGCGGGATCTTTTGCGGATTCAGGGTCGTAAAGCGCGCCTTCTATCTGCAGATAACGCGCCTCGACCTCCTGCAGTTTATCTGTAAGAGCCATCAGAATCTCGCGAACGCGTCAAACGCGCGGTGCGCCTCGTAAAGGTCCGCCTTTGAGATGACCTCGTAAGGAGCGTGCATGGAAATCACGGGAACACCGAGGTCGACCGTATCGATATTGAGTTTAGCCACGTATTTTGCGACAGTTCCGCCACCGCCGAAGTCTACCTTTCCGAGCTCGCCCGACTGCCATACGACGTCGTACTTTGCCATAGCGCCTCTGAGCCAACCGAGAAATTCGGCAGACGCGTCGCTCGTTCCGGATTTTCCGCGCGATCCCGTGTATTTGGAGAGTACCGCGCCGCAGTTGATCTCGGAGCAGTTGCGCTTCTCAAATGCTTCCGCAAAATTGGGATCATAAGCCGAGGAAACGTCAGCGGACAAGCACTTTGACGCGGAACGAACCTGCGCCGAGTTGCCGCCGAGTGCCGTAGCTATATTGTTGATAAGATCAAGGAAGAGCATACTCTGCATACCCGAAACTCCGTCGCTTCCGGTTTCCTCTTTGTCAACAAGAACGCACATAAGACTGTGGGTGGGATCGTTGCAGCCGAAAAGCGCGGTAAGCGCGGGATAAGCGCAGCAACGATCGTCGTGACCGTAAGCGGCGATAAGAGAACGGTCAAGTCCAAGGTCACGAGCCTTGCCCGCGGGAACAGCGGACAGCTCCGCTGAGAGGAAATCGTCCTCCGTGATGCCGTATTTTTCATTGATTATCTTCATAATGCTGTCGCGAATACTCGTGTCCTTATCGTCGGTACGCGAGCCGATGAGAAGATTAAGGTTCTCACCGGGGATAGCTTCGTTGAGGGGCTTTTTTCCCTGCTCATAGCCAAGGTGGGGGAGAAGATCGTTGATATAGAAGACGGGATCGTTTTCGTCCTCTCCTATAACGATGTTGACAACGGTGCCATCAGCCTTTGCTACAACTCCGTGAAGCGCGAGAGGGAGGGCTACCCACTGATATTTGCGTATACCGCCGTAGTAGTGGGTCTTAAGGAACGCCATTCCCGAATTCTCGTAAAGAGGACACTGCTTGAGGTCGATCCTGGGGG
>JAZRUP010000152.1:0-4804 GCA_045652645.1 Eubacteriales bacterium
ACAAAGGCGAAACTGGCGATAAAGCAGAAAAACTCTTAACTTGGAGGGACAAAAGATGCAATACAGTGAAAATACAGTAAAATACAGATTTTGCGATACAGATAAAACAGGGTGGGATGAATATGATATTGAGGGAGAGAACTATCACATATTGATAGATGTTTGCAGTCGGTATTGCACAAGCGTTTCATTTGATATATATCCACAATACGAAAATGCAGAATATCTGTTGCAAATACAAAAATACTTGATCAAACGTGATAATACATACCGGAAGGTTACAAGCAAAATCGGATCGTATGTGACAGGATCTGACAAGCGATATTATACCGTGTGCACTGAGATGTGTGACTTGCTAAAGAAAGAGAAAAGTATTTTTTCTTGGTTTTGGGAGGAGGAGAAACAGCTATTTCATTTCGAAAACTTAACTTTTTATAGAGATGACGGAACTGTTTTCTTTGAGTCTATAACGCACGAAGGAGAATGCTATCTTTATGCCAAGGAAACAGAGGATATCAGCCAAATCGTATCGAATAGACTTTGGGAGAAAAATCCAAAACCGATTATCTTTGATTTATCTCCAAAAACTGAAGAGGAGATAGCAGAGATTCATAAAGAACTTCAACGAATCAAAAATGAAAAATATATTCAAGATTTGAAGTTAGTAAAAGAAATAATTGATATCATAGATTGCCGCAACAAACTCTCTTTGCAAAGCCACTCGGATATTATTAAAATAGCTGACAAATTCGGCTTTTCTGTTGACAAGGTAATTGACGATCTCTTGGCACTATACTAACCTTCGGCAGCATAAATCCATAATTTATATTTATCAAACAGCACCCCGGCAGACTTATGTAAAATCTGTCGGGGTTAATCTTTGTTTTCTGCGATTCAAATTTTGTTATCCGTAGGGGCGTTAGGTGATTTTTCCGCTAAGAACATCACGCTTTGACGGTGTGTTTATTTTTTAGTTGTTTTCTCAGATCTCCGGGATCTCGATCTCGATCTCGCGTCCGAGCTCAGCGGACTTTGCGATACCGTCGATGATCGCCTGATTGTAGAGGATCTGCGACGTGGGAACGGGAGCGGGTGTTCCGTTCTTGCAAGCGTCAAGGAACGTACGGATCTTGCGCTCGAAGAGACCGGGGCCCTTCATCTCGATGATCGGGATCTCTGTCTCGACCTGATTGCCGCAAACATCATGATATATCTTCATAGGACCGCCGACGGTGCCGTTCCAGCACTCGGTGGAGGGTATACGGAGACCGCCCTTTGTACCGAGAATGATGGTATCTCCGGGGGTGTCCATATTCATCGCCCAAGCAATGCGGAAGTCGAGGATGATATCGCCCTCAAGTCTGATGAACGCGGCGGCGAAGTCGTCAACACCGAACTTAGCGGCGTATTCTGCCTTCTTGCTGTCCTTATATCCGCTGTACGTGGGGCAAGTGCCGAAGAACGCGGACTTGTAGCCCGAAACGGTAAGAGGCTTCGGATAACCGATAGCGTTAAGGACCATATCGAGAGAGTAGCATCCGATATCGCCGAGCGCGCCGAGACCCGCGGTCTCGTTTTCGATAAAGGTCGTACCGAAAGGCGGGGGGAGACCGCGGCGGCGCCCGCCGCCTGTCTGGATGTAGTAGATCTTACCGAGCTCACCCGACTCAACGATCTTCTTGATCATCTGCATATTGGCGTCAAGTCTCGGCTGGAATCCGATAGAGAGTACCTTACCGCTCTTCTTTTCGGCTCTCATGACCTCGATAGCCTCCTCGGTCGTTACCGTGAAGGGCTTCTCAAGAAGAACGTGCAGACCTGCCTCAAGCGCGCGAATGGCGGGGGCGGCGTGCTGACGGTTGTATGTACAAATGGTGACAGCATCAAGCTCAAGCGACTTGTCGGCGAGCATCTCGACGTCGTCCTTATAATCGGTCTTAACGCCCTCAACGCCGTACTTTTCAAAGAAAGCTTTAGCCTTGCCGGGGATGAGGTCACAGCCCGCGACGATCTCAACGTCGGGCTGAGCCTTAAACGCTTTGATATGGCTTCCCGCGATCCAGCCGCAGCCGATGAAGCCTATACGCATTTTCTTGCCTGTGTCAGCGACCTTTTCAACTTCCTGTGATGTGAAAGTGTTAAGGCCTTCCATAGATTTATCTGCCATAATAAAGATCTCCTTTTATGATCAATTATTGATAGTTTTGAGATAGTTAATGCTCTTTTCGATACACTCAAGCGGTGTCAGACCCATGCTGGGCTTATCCTGCTCAACGATGAGCCACTCGGAGCCCGCGTCCTTGGCGGCCGCGACGATAGCGGGGAAATCGTTAAGACCCGAGCCTACGGGGCGGAACTCGAAGTTTCCGGGACGCTTGGGAGCCTTATTGTCGATACCGATAAGCTCGTACATATCCTCGGACTTCTCGCCGTAAAAGTCCTTGCAGTGAACGACGGGGCATCTGCCCGTATATTTGCGGATATAATCTGCGGGAATCTCGCCGCCGACGTTTACCCAGCAAACGTCAAGCTCAGTCTTGAGCAGATCCGCGGGGACCTCCTCATAGAGGATGTCGAGCGCGTACTTACCGTCGAGCTTGATAAATTCAAAATCGTGGTTGTGGTAAAGAAGTGTTATACCGAGCTTCTTCGCGACCTCGCCAAGCATAGCAATATTTTTAATGACCTCGGGGAACGCGTCAGTTCCGGGACGGTGTTCAGGGGTAAGATACGGAACGGCAACGTATTTTACGCCGATCTCAGCATAAGTGCCGAGAATGCCCTCGGGATCAGCCACCATATCAACGTAAGGAACGTGAGCGGAGATGGGTGTGAGGCCGATGTCGGCGCACATTTCCTTGATCTCAGCGGCTGTGTGACCGTAAAGGCCCGCGAATTCAACGCCGTCGTAACCCATGGCTTTGATCTTTTTAAGTGTTCCGTAGAGATTACGGCTCGCGTCACCGCGAACGGAGTAAACCTGAACGGCTATAGGGAAAGACATATCATTTCCTCCTTTATATATTATTTTATTTGCTAAATTATATTATAGCATATATTCTTTATTTTTTCAACAAAAAATTAAAAATACGCGTAATTATTCTCTCACGTTTCCGTCGCCGTTTATAAGGTATTTTTGCGTCGTGAGAGCCATAAGACCCATAGGGCCTCTCGCGTGGAGCTTTTGAGTAGAGATGCCTATCTCAGCTCCGAATCCGAACTCGCCGCCGTCTGTAAATCTCGTGGACGCGTTGACGTATACGGCTGCCGCGTCGATCTCCGATTGGAATTTCTCCGCCGCGTCAACGGACTTTGTAACGATAGCCTCGCTGTGCTTCGTATTGTATTTATTTATATGCTCGATAGCCTCGTCTATCGACGAGACCGTCTTGACGGCGAGAATATAATCGTCGTATTCCGTCGACCAGTCTGACTCCTCGGCGGCTTTCGCGCCGTCGATATATTTTATAGAATCAGCGTCGCAACGGAACTCAACGTTAAAGGGCTTCATGGCATCGGAAATAGCCTTGAGAACGGGGAGAACGTCCTTATGAACGACAAGCGTTTCAATAGCGTTGCAGACGGACGGACGTTGACATTTTGCGTTGAGGGCTATCATAAGCGCCATATCGGGGTCAGCGGACTCGTCGATATAAAGATGGCAGTTGCCCGCGCCCGTTTCGATAACGGGGACCTTCGAATTATTCTTTACCGCCTGTATAAGTCTTTTGCTTCCGCGCGGGATAAGGACGTCGACGTAGTCTGTCATACCCATAAGGATATTAGCTCCGTCGTGGGAGGTGTCGGTGACGATACCGACGGCGTCCGCGTCAAGTCCGACAGCGGAGAGAGCCTCTTTCATAACGTTAACGAGCGCGATGCTTGAATTTATAGCCTCCTTGCCTCCGCGGAGAATAACGGCGTTTCCGGTTTTTATACAGAGCGCGGCGGCATCGACCGTGACGTTAGGACGAGCCTCGTAAATAATGGCTACCACACCGAGAGGGGCGCGTACTGCGCGAATAGTTATACCCGACGGACGTGTCCAGCACTCACCCTGACCGATGGGGTCGGTAAGCGCGGCGACCTCGCGAAGCGAATCGCAGATACCCTTGATACGGCCCGCGTTCAGAGCGAGGCGGTCAAGCATATGCGCGGGAACACCGTTCTCGGCGGCTTTGTCAAGGTCTTTTTTATTTGCGGCAAGTATGTCGTCAATATGTTCCGTAAGTAGCTCGGCGATTTTAAGAAGAGCCGCGTTTTTGTCTTTTGTCTTAGCTCTCGCGAGCGACGGCGCGGCGTTTTTGGCGGCGCTGCAAAGAGCTTCTATCTGAGCATAAATTTCCATATCTGTTCCTTTTTACTAAAAAATATTTCAATAGAATATATATATATAATACACCAAAAACCGCGATTTGTAAAGAGAAATATTTATTTTGAGGTAATGTTTTGTGTTGGAACGGATAAGATAGGCAGGACTATTTAATGATCTGCCTTCGGCGGTCGTTTTCTTTGCTGAAAAGACGAGCCTTTTAGGAGTGACGTCTCGGCGACCCGTTACGAACGGTTAAGAAAAACCTCACCTCTATAAATAAGAGAAGCGGTTTAATTACGGCTCCCTTGTGTAAAGGAAGTCGGAGGCCAAGCGGTCTTAGGAAGACAAATTAATTCCTCAACTCCTTGGCTCACAGAACGACATGGCTACGATCCGACTTCGTCTCGGCGACCCGTTACGAACGGTTAAGAAAAACCTCACCTCTATAAATAAGAGAAGCGGTTTAATTACGGCTCCCTTGTGTAAAGG
>JAZRUP010000153.1:0-4986 GCA_045652645.1 Eubacteriales bacterium
AGATAGTCGTATATCTCCGTTACCGTTCCGACTGTTGAACGCGGGTTCTTTGACGTTGTTTTCTGGTCTATCGAGATGGCGGGCGAAAGGCCCTCAATGCTATCGACGTCAGGCTTATCGAGCTGACCCAAAAACATTCTCGCATACGACGAGAGCGACTCAACGAAGCGTCTGTGACCCTCGGCGTATATCGTATCGAACGCAAGCGAGGTCTTGCCCGAGCCGGAAAGCCCCGTAAAAACTACCAACTTATCACGGGGTACCGTCAGATCTATATTTTTCAGATTGTTTTCCCGCGCTCCGCGGACTATCAGTTCCTTTGACATTTTTCTTCCCTAATTATTTTATTATATAAATACGCAATTTTATTTTTGTTCGCGTATCTCCTTGATACGGTCGCGCAGATATGCCGCCTGTTCAAATTCAAGACGCTTTGCCGCGTCCTTCATTTCCTTCTCAAGGCGCTCAAGCAGAATATCCTTTTCCTTCCTCGTCATCTTTTTGACCTTGGCGGTATTGTCTGCCTTACCATCGACAGGCGCGCCAAGATCAATAAGGTCGCGAATACCCTTAACAACGGTTTTGGGTGTAATTCCGTGTTTTTTATTGTAATCCTCTTGTATTTTACGGCGGCGGTTGGTTTCCTTTATCGCCCTTTCCATCGAACCCGTTACTGTGTCGGCATACATTATTACCTTTCCATGCTCGTTTCGCGCCGCGCGCCCTATCGTCTGTATGAGCGACGTTTCCGCACGGAGAAAGCCTTCCTTATCCGCGTCAAGTATCGCGATAAGAGAGACCTCTGGAAGGTCAAGTCCCTCACGGAGAAGATTGATACCGATAAGAACGTCAAATACGCCGAGACGCAGATCGCGTATGATCTGCATTCTTTCCATAGTTTCGACATTAAAATGGATATATCTGACCTTAAGTCCGTTGCTCTCGAAATAATCCGTCAGATCCTCTGCCATTTTCTTTGTCAGAGTAGTCACGAGAACACGTTCGTTCTTCTCTGCCCTCATTCGGATCTCACTCATAAGGTCATCGACCTGACCTTCAATGGGTCTGACCTCGATCTCGGGATCAAGCAACCCCGTAGGTCTTATGATCTGCTCAACGACAGCCTCGGAGTTTTCCTTTTCGTAATCGCCGGGGGTCGCGCTAACAAATACCGCCTGATTTATCTTGCTTTCAAATTCATCAAAGAAAAGCGGGCGGGTATCGTAAGCAGACGGCAAACGAAAACCGAAATCTATAAGATTCTTTTTTCTCGCGCGGTCACCGCCCGACATTCCTCTTACCTGCGGCAGCATAACGTGGGATTCGTCTACAAAAAGCAGCCAATCGTCGGGAAAATAGTCGAGAAGCGTAAACGGCGTTGACCCGGGCGCTCTGCCCGCGAGAACTCTTGAATAGTTTTCAACTCCCGAACAGAATCCGATCTCTCGGAGCATCTCAATATCGTAAAGCGTTCGTTCTCTTATTCTTTGAGCCTCGATCAGCTTGCCTTGCGATTCAAAAAACGCAACGCGCTCAAGCATCTCGTTCTTGATATTATCAAGCGCAGCCTCTCTCTTTTTATCGGACACCGCATAGTGTGTCGCGGGATAGATAGCCGTGTACGAAAGCAAACGGAGTATCTCGCCCGTAACTATATTTATCTCGGATATTCTCTCTATCTCGTCGCCAAAAAACTCAACACGTATAGCCTTTTCTCCCGTAGACGCGGGAAGTATCTCAACTGTATCCCCTCTGACTCTGAATTTGTCACGGGTAAAATTGAGGTCGTTTCGGTCGTAGCTTATCGCGATAAGACGCTTTATGAGCGTGTCTCTTGACATAAGCATACCCGGTCGCAACGCTAAGTGAAGCGAATTGTATTCCTCAGGGTCACCAAGAGAATAAATACACGAAACGGATGCTACAATTATTACATTTCTCTGCTCAAACAGTGAGGACGTCGCGCTGTGACGTAGCATATCTATCTCATCGTTGACGAGCGCGTCTTTTTCGATATACATATCCTTTCCGGGTATATAAGCCTCGGGCTGATAGTAATCGTAATACGAAACGAAATATCCGACGGCATCGTTCGGGAAGAATTCCCTCATCTCGGAGCAGACCTGCGCCGCAAGCGTTTTATTAGGCTCAAGTATCAGTGTAGGACGGTTACATCTTGCTATTATATTAGCCATTGTAAAAGTCTTGCCTGATCCGGTAACGCCGAGAAGAGTTTGCATTTTCGCTCCGCGTTTTATACCTTCAGTGAGCGCGGCAATAGCCTCGGGCTGGTCACCCGTCGGAGTATATTCACTTATAAGCTCAAAATTTGCCATACGCTCCCTCGTTTTTTCTAAAATTATTTTTTAAGACAGATCTGCGCGTGAAGCGTATCTCCGTCCTCTCCGACAACGGAGACCTGTACGTTTTCCTCGAGATCCGCAACCTTACAGTTGACCTTATCTCCGCATTTTATCTGCTGACGGTAGAATATCTCAAACTCATCCGCCGTAACGCCGTCGGCAAGCGCCTCGGGCAGAGACATTTCCGCAAGGTCGAGATAATATACGTTGTTCATGTGTTTATTTGAATCTATCCAGTTCCGTCCGACGGTAAACTCGCTCTCGCTGACATATGTATCGGGAGCTTTCATTCGTTTGATCCTGAACGGTCCGAAATTCGTACGTTCAGGCTCCGATTTATATGCCTCAATGAGCTCATCTGAAACCTTTTCAAGCTTGCCTTCAACTTTATTATAATGTGCCCACTCGGAGATCGCGCAAACAAGCACCTCGCCCGCCTCGCTAAGTATCTCAAACTCACGGCAGGCAAAGAAATTTCGGCACTCGCGGCTCCACGTACGAACTGCTATTCTCTCATTATATTCGGGACGTCTTTTTACTGTGACCTTATAAGCTGAAAGCAACCACGCGGTCGGAGAAGTTCTTATATCCTCACCCGCGAGCATTCCGTGATAACAAGCCATATCCTCAAGAAGTCGAAGTATCGAGCTGTTCGTTATCTTAAGATCGGCCCCAACGTATTGGTATCCTACAAAAAATCTTTCTTCTACGATCATTTCTTTTTCCTTCTGTTTATGAAATAAATCCTCCGTCAACACCTATACACTGTCCCGTTATAAACGACGCCTTGTCGGACGCAAGAAAAAATACCGCCTCTGCGACATCCTCTGGCGTACCTAATCTGCAAAGAGGAGTTGAATCAATAAGCTCCTGTCTTGTTTTGACATCAAGACACGCGTTCATTTCCGTGTCAATGACCCCCGGCTCAACACAGTTTACCGTGATCCCCGACGGTCCAAGCTCTTTAGCGAGCGCCATAGTAAATCCGCGAAGTCCCGCTTTTGCGGCGGAATAATGCACCTCGCAGGATGCGCCCGTACGTCCCCACATCGAGCCGATATTGATGATCCTGCCGTAATGATTTTTTATCATCACGCGAGCCGCCTCACGCGACGCGTAAAACGCCCCCGAAAGGTCGGTGTCTATCATACTGCGCCAATCGTCATCGGTTATGTCGGTGAAAAGCTTTATCTGCGCCACCCCTGCGGAGTTGACGATAATATCAACGCCGTCAAGCGCTTTTATCGCTTCCTCTATTCCCTTTTTTGCAGATTCCGCGTCGGAAATATCAGCGCGTATCGGTGTCGCCCCCGTTTCATTGGCGAGCGCTGTTGCCGCTATGTCCGCGCTTCTGTAAATAAAAGCAACGGAATATCCCTCTGCGGCGAATTTTCTCACGGCAGCCGCGCCTATTCCGCGCGAACCGCCTGTAATTATTACTTTTTTCACTTCAATCTCCAAAAATACATAAAAATTCAAATGGGTTTGCTTTGCAAACAAAAACGGGGTAGTGTCCCGTTTTTAATTTGAATTTGAGAGCGTGAACAGCAGGAAATAACTTAAGTAAAATAAACTTTCACGTTAATTCTGTTTTTGTACGAATTTGTATTCGTCATAAAACTTGAAATACGGGCAATCTCTGTTCATAAAGCTCATAAAATCGCCCATTTCGTCCTCATCGAGATCAAGAATACAAACGTATTCCTCATATTCCTCGTCGTAATCGTAATATTGACACATCTCGCAGTTGGACTTCATTTTTTTGACTTCCGCTTGAGTCTTACCCTGCATACCGGGTCTTGCAGATTTTTTCTCCATAATGATACCCATTAAGTTCTTGCGAACTGTCTGTCGATATTTTTCTTGCTCAGCTCCATAGCAACGGGTCTGCCGTGTGGACAGAAGGTTATATCCGGCATCTTCATCATCTCGTCAACAAGCGCACGCGCCTCCTCAAAAGGATATTCGCGCCCCGCCTTTATTGCCGCCTTGCAAGAGGCTTGATAAAGAGCTTTTTCAAAGACAATATCTCTCGTTATCCGTGCCGTTCCGGTTTCACTCAAAAGCTTTTCCGCGATCTCAGAGATCATATCGGCAGCAGCGCCGGTATCGATCCCTTCGGGCACCTCGGTTATACTTACCGTGTTTCTTCCGGTCTTAAATCCAAATCCCGTTGCCTCGATCTCGTGTCTGTATTGCTCAAGAACATTTATCTCTTCGCTTGTCAGCATAGTGTCGATCGGAAAAAGCATCATCTGTGAGTTTATGTCAGCAGACTTCATATTTGCTTTGAGACGTTCAAAAATTATACGCTCGTGAGCCGCGTGCTTATCGATCAATATTATTTTCTCTCCGCGCTCAACGATTATGTATGAATTGAACACCTCACCGATTATCCTCCAGCTCGCAGTCCTCTCTTCCTTTGCCGATATGATACGGGGAGTCTCCGTAAGTGCCGGAGCGGTTTGTTTAACAAATTCCTCAGGTTCAGGCTGAATTTGCGGTTCAATTTTTGTAGCAAACGGCGCCGCTTCCTCTTTTTGAGACACGATCGTCTCTGCAGATACCGCCGATCCCGTCTCATCTTTTTTTACGGAAGGTTGCGGTATCGAAATATCGTATC
>JAZRUP010000154.1:0-10799 GCA_045652645.1 Eubacteriales bacterium
CTTCGGTTGCGCACCTTTTTTATTTTGATAGGGGGATATATGAGTAAGAATATTCAAAAAAAGGTCATAGATATTACCGGCATCGAACTTATGCCGGGAAAGCCTACCGCTTGTCTTGGCAACGGAGAACAAGGCTTTGAGTGCTGTTGTGACGAGTGCGATTACTTTTTGCTTTGTTTTCCCGAATTTGATGTTAAAAGCAAAGAAGAAATAAAGATAATGGTAGAAAACAAATAGAGAAATGACAGAGAATTCTTTATATTCTCTGTCATTTCTCTGTATTAAAATTTGCCTCAAGAAAATTTCGGGCAAGCTCGGAGAAGCGTTCGGGCTCCGACGTGCTTATCATTCTTACCTGCCCTTTTTTATCCGACACCGTCAAAAGCCCCGCGTCAAGCAGACGGCGGCGCGTTTCTTTAGCCGTACCGCTCCCTCCGTCAAGTATCAGCGTATCTTTCGGAAAATGCTTTGCTATCGCGGATCTAACGTGCGGGTAATGCGTACAGCCGAGAACTATCGCGTCTATCTTCTCGTTTTTGTACGGCGCGAAAAGCTCCGCAAGATAGCCGTTGATCTCCTCGCTGTCAAGCTCTCCTTTTTCTATAAGTGACGCGAGTCCTGGACACGGAAGCGGGATTATCTCCTCTTTATCGGAAAAACGCTCAACGAGAGAGCAGAATTTTTCTTCTTTAAGAGTTAAGGGCGTTGCCATAACGAGAACGCGCGGATTATTAAGCATTACGGCGGCAGGCTTTATAGCGGGCTCAATACCTATAATTATAAGCTCGGGATTTTTTTCACGCAGAGTCTTTGCCGCGGCGCTCGTAGCGGTATTGCAGGCGATAACGAGAGCTTTTATGCCTATCTTTTTTAAAAATTCAAGATTTCGCTCCGTTATTGACAGCACCTCGGACTTTGTTTTCGTGCCGTAGGGGGCATTCGACAGATCCCCGAAAAAAATATAATCTTCATTTGGCATAACGCGGAGAAGCTCCGCCAGAACGCTGACCCCTCCGACACCCGAATCAAGCACGGCTATCGGCATTTTTCGCATATCCTTCATCTGCTCACCCTCTTTCTTGCCTCTAAAAATATTATATCAATTCACATTCCTTTTTGCAAGTGATTTTGAAGAAAAAAGATTTTATTCTTTTCTCAAACGTATCGGATCGGAGCTCTGAGGCATAAAAGATAAGTTATGAGTTTAGAACTATGAGTTTAAAGTTATAAAACTCCCGTCTTTTCGCGTTAGTGAGCAATGCGAAACTTTTGCGAGCAAGCGGAGGCGTGAACGTCAAGTCGGGGAAACGGATCTATTCCTAAATAAAACATACGCCTTCGGTTTTCCGAAGGCGTAAAGTTATATAAATGCTTCAAAATATCCTTTTTTCTAAAAGTTTTTGAAGATACTTAAGAAACTTTTCTCTAAAAAGTTTCTTAAGCGGGGTTTGGGGGCAGGCAGATATGCGCTTCGCGCAAATCTTTACGAGTTTGCTTCGCAAACATCGGAGCACCAATATAATTTCCTTATTTCGTAATATAACCCGATCTGTAAAGGAACTCGGCGTTGAGTACCGCGCCGCCCGCCGCGCCGCGGAGGGTGTTATGGGAAAGTCCTACGAACTTGTAGTCGAAGAGGCTATCCTCGCGCAGACGTCCTGCCGACACGCCCATACCGCCGTAGAGGTTGCGGTCGATGTTTGCCTGGGGACGGTTGTCTTCCTCAAAATATGTAATGAACTGCTCGGGAGCTGAGGGAAGTCCAAGCTCCTGAGGTACGCCCTTGTAGTTTTTCCAAAGCTCGAGTATCTCCGACTTTTCGGGTTTGTTTTCGAAGTTTACGAATACTGCCGCCGTGTGACCGTCAGTTACGGGAACTCTGATACACTGTGTCGTGATAAGAGGAGCCGCAGCCTTAACGATCTCGCCGCCCTCGACCTTGCCCCAGATACGGAGAGGCTCCTGCTCGCTCTTCTCTTCCTCGCCTCCGATATAGGGAATGACGTTATCTATCATCTCGGGCCACTCGCGGAAGGTCTTACCCGCGCCCGAAATTGCCTGATATGTCGTCGCGACGACCTGCTTGATGCCGAACTTGCGAAGGGGTGTGAGCATGGGAACGTAGCTCTGAATGGAGCAGTTGGGTTTGACAGCGACAAAGCCCTTGACCGTACCGAGACGCTTTCTCTGCGCCGCGATGACCTCCGCGTGCTCGGGGTTGATCTCGGGAATTATCATAGGAACGTCGGGAGTCCAACGGTGCGCGCTGTTGTTCGAAACGACGGGGATCTCTGCCTTAGCGTACTTTTCTTCAAGCGCGCGGATCTCGTCCTTCGGCATATCAACGGCGCAGAACACGAAAGAGCAGAGCCCTGCCATGATCTCAACCTCCGACGCATCGATAATAACCATATTTTTATACTTCTCAGGCATTGGAGTCGCCATTTTCCAACGGCCCCCGACAGCCTCCTCGTATGTCCTGCCCGCGCTTCTCGCGGATGCGGCAAGAGCCGATACCTCAAAATAGGGATGATCTTCAAGTAATGTCAGAAATCTCTGACCTACCATACCTGTCGCGCCAACGACGCCGACTTTAAGTTTTTCCATAATAATATCTCCTTAAAAATGAATACCTAAAATAATAATACAGTATTATATCACAAAAAATTCTAAATTGCAATAGGTATCAAGCAATTTAACGCGCTAAAGTGATTTTTTTGTTAAAAGATCCCCCAAAGGCAAGGTTCGTTGGATAAATTTTAAATTTTAATAATAATCTTCCCTCAATACAGAAGACGGTTAGTGAGGAAACCGCCCCCTGTCTTCCCCTATCGATTCGATTTTCTGCGCACTGTCTTTTTTGAGCGTTCGTTTTATTTACAAAGGATTTCGCCCGCGATGTTTGCGAAGCAAACTCGATAAGATTTGCGCGCAAGCGCATATCTGATTTGCAGGATGGGCGACAAGGTGTTGTCCATGTCCTGCTTTAATAAGCTTTCAGCAAGGCATAGTTTCTCTTAAGCGTTTGTCCGATCGGTCTTGTATTCATTTCTGCCTTACCGCCGCAACAATAAGCATCGCGGCAGCGGGTACTATTATCATTCCGAAAAACCCGAAGAGCTTGAGCCCCGCGTACATAGATATCAGCGCGAGTATCGGAGAGAGTCCGAGGCTCTTGCCTACTATCTTAGGCTCGATGACCTCGCGCACGACCGTTATGACACCGAAAACTATCAAAAGCCCGACGCCAAGTCTTACGTCCTTCATCAAAAATGAAATTATCGACCAAGGGATCAGAACCGTTCCCGTTCCGAGTATCGGGAGAATGTCAACGAGCGCTATGAGCGCGGCAAAAAGAAACGCATATTGAACCCGAAGCAACGTAAGCCCCAAAAACAGCTCAATAAAGGTTATAATAAATATTAAAATGTAGGCTCGAAGCCACCCAAAAGCCGCGGGCTTCAGCCTTTTTCCCACTTCTGTCAGCCCCCCTCTCATCTTTTGAGGCATGATCTCCAACAGTTGTTCTTTTCCCTTGCCTGCCGAAAAATAGAAGGTCGCTATAAGAGTCACTATAACTGTTATAAATATCTCAGGCAGATGGGCGGCTACACGCCCCAAAAACGAAGGTATCTTCTCCGCGAGCTTGCTTACCGTTCCCGTCACCGAATCCTTTAGCATTACGTCAACATCATTCCAGAAGCCCTCGTCCCCCATAGCCTCGCGAAGCTCGCGCAGTATCGGAAGCTTTGACGTAAGATTCGATATATATTCAACAGTGCTTTCGATAAACGAGGTTCCCGTCTCACTTTTAAGATTTTCAAGCAGATGAATAAGCTCACTCATTAGTCTGTCAATGGCGAGCGCCAACAGAAGAGTTACAAGTGTCAGCAAAAGCAAAGTCAAAAAAACACCCCAAACAGCGCGGGGTATCTTGGTCTTCTCAGATAAGCGAGAAGCTACGGGGGATACGATCGCTCCGATGGCAAACGCGATAAGAAAAGGAATGAATATCGGCAACGCGTAACGAAAAAGCAGATATACTATCACTCCTACAGACAGAACGCACACCGACACTGTCGCGTAATATTTCCACTTGTCAAATTTTATACTGTTTTCTTTTTTATCCATAACGTCATCTCCCAAAATCTATTTTATTCCCGCAAATGAGTTATTTTAACTTGACAGCGGAGTTTTTTCGCGGGATCCATATTCCCCGTTGACTGCCCATAGGGAAAATGTCATTCGGTGTCAAACCGCGAGCCGTAACAAGGGGGATCTGTAATCAATATGACATTAGAGACGAGGAAACTCCTGAAAGGATACCGCGCCGACCGTAAGGAATAGTTGCGCTTAAAGTAATTTATACATAAAGTATGCCCTGTCAAAAAATAATTATTGACTAAAAAGGAAAAATAGTATATACTTAATTACAATATATATGTATTTGGAGGCATTCTATGAATTTTCTTATCGCCTATACGTCAGTCACGGGAACTGTAAAGGAGTGCGCGGAGCTGCTCGCGTCTCACCTTTCGGGCCACAGCGTAACTCTCGCGAGATTTGAGGACGGGATCCCGCCCCTCTCGGATTTTGACGTATGCGTTATAGGCGCGCCCATACGCTTCGGAAAGCCGAGCCGGGCTATACGAAAATTTATAAAAGAAAGAAAGCTCGAGCTTCTTGAGTCAAAATGCGCGTACTTCATCTGTTGCGCTTATGCCGACCGAGCCGACGAATATTTTGAGGATATGCTTGGAAAAGAGCTGCTGAGATCAGCGCTTCTGACAGTGAATTTCGGCGGTACGCTCTATGTTGACAGGCAAAAGAATTTCTTTATGAAAAGACTCGTCAAAATGCTCCGCAACGACATTGAGGAAAACGGAGAAAGCGACGATGAATCAATGTCAAGAATTTTGCCCACAATAAATACGACGGAGATCAGTAAAACGGCGGATATAATATCGGGACGAGCGGATATCCAAAGATAGATCAAGAAGAGCAAGAAAAAAGCAAGAAAAAATTGAAGAAAAAGTATTGACAAATCAAAATTAATGTGATATTATATTTGAGTACGCCACGGGAAAGCCTAAAAAACGCGGCTCAATATAATATGACCCACTAGCTCAGGCGGTAGAGCACTTGACTTTTAATCAAGGTGTCCGGAGTTCGATTCTCCGGTGGGTCACCAACGCAAAAGGCATCAGCATACGCTGATGCCTTTTGCGTTGGTAACTCGTTTAAGGTGAATCAAAGCATACGAGCCCACAGAGTATGCAAAAAGAGCTGTAACTTCAACCAACAGTTACAGCTCTTTTTTATATTGATCTCAATGCTTTCGCGTTTTTAAGCCTTTGAAAGCACGTTTTGGAAGTCATAAAGCTCTTTGATCTCTTTTGTCCTTCTGTCACAAAGAATCTTCATTTCGTTGATCTGATCGGCGGTGAATTTGTCAAGTTCTCCGTCCTTCAGCTTGTTTTTGTACATATGGTCCGCGGCAAGAGCCCAGTTGATATCAACAGCTTCGATCTTGCCCTTGGTCTTGCATACGAACATATTGCTCTTGCCTTCCATCAGAAGGTCTATGGCTTTCTTTCCCATGATCGATGCCGTGAAACGGTCTTTCGCCGAGGGACGTCCGCCTCTTTGGTAGTGAGCGAGACGGCAGAATTTTGTTACAATTCCCGTTTCTTTTTCTATATTCTTGGCAAGGACCTCGCTATATTTCTGTCCGTCCGGCGTGCGAACTCCTTCGCTTACAGCCACGAGCATACCTCTCTGCCCGGCAGCCTTAAGCTTTTTGATGTTCTTAATAGCGACAGCCTCGTCAAACGGGACCTCCGGAATAACGACGCCAAGCGCACCCGCGGCAATACCTGCTTTAAGCGTCAATTCTCCGCACTCACGTCCCATAATTTCAACGACGTTACAACGAGAGTGTGATTCGCAGGTGTCGTGAAGATAACCGAGAGCCTCAATGACTGTGTTTTGAGCCGTATCAAAGCCTATTGTATAGTCCGTAGCCGTAATGTCGTTGTCAATAGTTCCGGGAATTCCGATAGTGGGTATACCGCGGAGGCAGAGATCGTTTGCTCCTCTGAAGGTTCCGTCGCCGCCAATAGCGACAATAGCCTCAATACCGTGCTTCTTGCAGATCTCGACAGCCTTCTGCAAGCCTTCCTCCGTTTTGAACTCATTACAGCGGTCTGTATAAAGAGCTGTACCTGCCCGTCTTATGATGTTTGCGGTAAAAGCGGCAGGAAGATCGATAAATTCATCGTAAATAAGCCCACGGTAACCGCCGGCAACACCTACAACTTCAATACCTTTGTCAGCCGCATAACGAGAGACCGCGCGAACGCACGCATTCATTCCGGGCGCGTCACCGCCAGACGTAAGCACAGCAATTTTTTTAAATTTAACCATGATAAAAGATCCTTCCTTAGGGGTGCAATAATATTATCTGATATATTTTAATATATAAACGCAAAAAAATCAAGAGGTAATTTAATTTTTTTTGAAAAATTTATCAGTTTTTGACTAACCTTCCCGTTTTTTGAGTCTTTTGCTTTCCAAAAAAGGTTTTGTTCTATAAGAAAAAATGTGTATTTTACTTGACTTTTTGCGAACTATATGCTAAAATATATAATAATGCTTATACAATGCTTTAAATATTTTTATCTTGGAGGAAATTATGCAAAAAAATGCCGGTAATAACGAAAAGAAAACGCGCTCAAAAGCCGCTAAGATAGTTCTTTGGTCTTTAGTCGGTTGCATCGGAGCAATACTTCTTGTTATGATCGTTTGGGTTTTGATCGCCGCTTTCGGAGGAACAGGAACTTCCAACGGAGGAATTCTCGGTCTCGGATTCAACACGGTCACTACTGTGTTTGGCGTTTTCGTTGTAGCTCTTATTATGACATGGATGCTCACAGAACCCTCTTTCAAGAAGGAAGAAGAAATTATTGTTGAGGTTAAGCCTCAGTACGTAAAAAAATCCGCTCGCCCTCAGCCTGTAAAAAAAGAGGTCTCCAATGTTGAGCCTAAGCCCGAGGCAAAAGAAGCGGAAGCCACAGAGTCCGAAAACAATGATAATACTGCATCAGAGGAAAATTCCGAAGACGATGCAGAGCCTGACCCGGTGTCAGAGCCCTTGGAGGCAGACTCTACCGGTGATGATATCGATGACGACGATGACGGCATCAACGATGATGACGATGTCGATGATGACGCGGAACCGGATGACGATATAGAAGAAGCTACGCAGGATGCTGATATTGGCGTTGTTGTCGGAGCAAGCGCCGCTATCGAATATAAATATCGCCGTAGCTTTATGTCTAAGCTGATCCAATCATCCGACAACACAAAGGATTATTATTCCGATATAAAAAACAAGCTCCTGTCTTATAAAAATATGCGCGCGCGCGCAAGTTGGAGCTATGAATCCTTCAACAGCGGCAGATCAAAGATAGCTAAGATCAACATCAAAGGCAAAACCCTTGTTCTTTATTTAGCCCTTGATCCCGCGGAATATGCCAACACGAAATATCACATCAAAGATATGTCTTCAAAGACAAAATATGCGTCAGTCCCCGTAATGGTCAGAGTAAAGAGTCCTCGCGGAGCGAAATTTGCGATCGAGCTTATTGAGCAGGTAGCGGAGAAGAAAGGACTTGTCGCCGACCCCAAGTTTTCCAAAGAAAAGTATAAGATCAAATACAAATCCACGGAAAAGCTTATCGAGGAAGGACTTATCAAAACTTTATAATACATAAAATATGTAAAAACGGTGTGTTTCAAGTCAAAAGATTTGAGACACACCGTTTTTTCGCGAGCTTTTATATTAATAAGACCGCCTTTTATTTTAATTTTATCGAGTATCTTGATACCGCCCGTCTGCCATAAGCGTAAAGCTCGTGAGATTCGTGAATACAAACATCACCGAGATAGGTCGCGCCGAGCTTTTCAGCAACACGTCGGGAGGGAATATTATCCGGAGCGCAGCAAATAAGAAATTCCGTAACGCCGAAGCTTTTCGCGCGTTTTTTCAGTTCAATAACAGCCGCGGTAGCATAGCCGAGATTTCTGTATTCCTCATTTATTCTGTATCCGACGTTGCCCGAATATGAGTTGTCTCCGCCGACACGCAGATTACATTCGCCGACGGTTACTCCGTTATCAAGGCGAATGTCGAAAACGTGAAAAACGGTGTCTCCCTTTATTTTGTCGCCCACGTGAACGAGAGCTATCATAATACCTCCATAAGAAAATAAACTTTCAAAAATAAACTAAGCCTTTTTAAGCCAAACGGTCTCTTTAGGCGCGAAGTTTTTTAAGTTTTAGTCAAATTTTAAAAAAATTGCGGGGTAGATGGGCAGCGCCCTCCTCGCCCGTCGCGACGGGCGAAAATTTCCTTTGCTAAAAAACCTTCCCAATTTTTAGGAATTATCTCTCCCAAAAACAAGGTCGCTTTTTTCGATACTCGAATGGAAATTTCGCGCTTTGCGGAGCGCGGCCGGCGTATCGCCGCCGGCTCGCGGAAAACTTTTAATAAGTCTTCGCTCTAAAGAGGTTGCCTGTGTTAAAATCTGAAATACAAAAAGGGGTTATACGCGGAGCCTACTAGATATGCGGTGCAGAGAAACAGGCATCCGAGCGAAACCACAGACGCAAAAATATCAGCCGCCGCGCTCTTTTCGTAAAATTTATAAAATATCCTCCTCGGATACGGAGTCGCCGCAATTATAGCTATTATCAAAAGCGGAGCGTTCCTTAAAATATCGTAAATATCAAGTCTTGTCAAAAATCCCGCGCCGCCGACACCGAACATATTTTTGAGATAGATAAGCCCCGATCCAAGCGAGAGCGTTGAGAGTGAGCCGTCAAAAGCGAAAATAAGCCAGCCCAAAATAACGGCGGTTATCGCGTAACTCCAAGAGATGAGCCTCGGCAGCTTTTCGAGAAGACGTAAAAGAAACGCCTTCTCAATAACGAGCAAAATAAAATAATAAAGCCCCCATATAATAAAATTCCAACCCGCGCCGTGCCACAGTCCCGTTAGCGACCAGACTGCAAGTAAGTTTAGATACGTTCGCGCGCGTCCTTTGCGGTTTCCGCCAAGCGGAATGTAGATATACTCCCGAAACCACGTTGACAGAGTAATATGCCAGCGTCTCCAGAAATCTGTGACGCTTCTTGACAAATATGGATAATTAAAATTTTCGGGGAAACGAAATCCAAACAGCTTTCCAAGACCTATCGCCATATCCGAGTATCCTGAAAAGTCAAAATATATTTGAAGAGTGAAGCAGATAATTCCAAACCAAGCGCCGACGGCGGTCCTGCTTGACGGGGAAAGATCGCGAACGTACTCAAAAAGCGCGCCGAAGCTGTTTCCGAGAATAACCTTTTTCGCAAGTCCTACCGAGAAGGTGCGAAATCCAGAAATAGCGCCTATCAGAGTGTGTTTTCTCGACGAGAGCTGTTTTTCGATGTCGGCATAACGTACTATGGGGCCCGCCACAAGCTGAGGAAACATAGTGATGTACGTCCCGAAATCGACAGGGGACCTTTGAGCAGATGCATCCTCACGCGCCACGTCGATAACGTAGGAGAGCGCTTGAAAGGTGTAAAACGAGATGCCGATAGGAAGCGACAGCCCCATTGGTCGAAGTGATGAAAAAGCATTGAGCTTTGAGAGATTCAGAATAAGAAAATCCGCGTATTTAAAGGATCCGAGCACGGTCAGATTAAAGATCACAGCGGCGATAAGCACAGGGCGCGGCGTTTTTCCGCGCTTTTTTCGCTTTTCAACGGCAAGTCCGAAAAGATAGTCGGCGGCGACCGTAAATATCATTAAAAACACGTAGATCGGCTCGCCCCAGCCGTAAAAGGCGAGACTGACGATAAGAAGTATAAAATTTCTCCAACGCAACGGCGATAGGAAATATAAAATTACCGTGACGGGGAGATACAGAAAAAGAAATTCAAGCGACGAAAAAACCATTTTGACCTCGATTTTGAATATGTAAAACGGTTTTTCGCCACTTGAGTTTTTATTATGGGGCTTTGCCCCCGAACCCCCGCTTTTATATGCGAGACGCTGTCTCGCGCTTTGCTTAAGAAACTTTTTGGAGGACAGATATGTCAGGAGCGCTGCCCCTGCACCCCGCTTTTTATATGCGAGACGCTGTCTCGCGCTCTGCTTAAGAAACTTTTTGAAAAAAGTTTCTTAAGGATCTTCAAAAACTTTGAAAAAAGGGATATTTTTAAGGTTTTTATCTCTATTTGCGCCCTCGGAAAACCGAGGACGCATATTTTATACGGTATAAACCCGCGTCGGGGACGGAGGCTTTGCTAAAAGCGAAATAAGGTTGCGGCGCCCCGACTTGACGCTGTCGCAGTCGCGGGTCGAAATCAAGCTTCGCAGATTCCGACTGCGCGACATCACGGAAGTTTTGCTTTGCTTAATTCCTTCATTGTGCACTGTGCATTGTGCATTGTTTTAAGGCTTCGCATTGCTCACGAACGCGGAATGATGGAAGACTTGTTTTGATTAAAAATTTTCTAATAAATTCGATTTTCGACGCGCCTCTCGCGGAGAAAATCTTCCTTAACGTTTGCGAAGCAAACATTTCACTTGCCGAAGGCAAATTTCACGTTGCGAAGCAACATTTCACTCGACCGCAGGTCGAATTTCACAGGGTCAAAGACCCAAGAATCTCTTCGCGTTATTATAAAATATGTCCTCGCGCTCTTTTTCGGTGAGGTCTATTTTAAGGAAACGCGCGATGTCGCTC
>JAZRUP010000155.1:0-2838 GCA_045652645.1 Eubacteriales bacterium
CGTCCGCTTCGGGGTCATCAAATACGAGCCGTCCGCAGACGGTCTTTCCCTTTATCTGCTCTTTTATCTCGGCGATAAAGCTCGTAAGAGCAAGCTCCGATGCCTCGGCGCCTCCAGCTTCTCCACCCATTCCGTCGCATACCAAAAGAAGAGTTGCGTTGTCCGCGATCTCAAATATGCTGAAATTATCCTCGTTGTTCTCCCGCTTCCGACCTATGTCGGTCATTCCGTAAAAAGTCATATTCCTCCGAATTATATATCCTAAATTTATTCCGCTTGTTTTTTCGCGTCAGCGCGGCGAAGCTGTCCGCACGACGCGTTTATATCGGGGCCGAGCTTGCGGCGAACCGTAGCTTTTATTCCCCTTGAAGTCAGCACCGCCGCGAACGCCTCTGTCGCTTTCTTTGACGGCGGCTGGCACCCGCTCTCCTCGACCGCGTTGACGGGGATGAGGTTAACGTGTATTGGGAAGCTTTCACTTCTCGTCGGACGCAGCTTTCCGTTAAGCACCGCCGCAAGCTTTTCCGCCGATTCCCTTGAATCGTTCTTGCCGGCTATGAGTGTATATTCAAACGAAATTCGTCTTCCCGTTTTGTCGTAATAGCGGCGACACGCCGAAAGGAGCGCGTCAACTCCGTATTTTTTGTTGACGGGCATTATCGCCGAACGTGTTTCGTCATCTGCGGCGTGAAGTGATATTGAAAGCGTTATCGGCATATCCTCTCCCGCAAGCTTGTCTATCCTATCAACAAGACCGCAGGTCGAGAGTGAGATATGTCTATAGCCTATGCAGATCCCCCGCTCGTCGTTCACGAGCTTCAAAAATTTTATTACGTTGGTATAATTGTCAAGCGGCTCGCCGATCCCCATCATAACTATGTTGGAAATGCGCTTGCCCATATCCTTTTGCGCCGCCACGACCTGACCGAGCATCTCACCCGGCTCAAGATCTCTCACTTTACCGCCGATAGTTGACGCGCAGAATTTGCAGCCCATAAGGCAACCGACCTGCGACGATATGCAGATGGTAAGCCCGTGGAGATATTCCATAACTACGCTCTCGACACAGTGTCCGTCAGAAAGCTCGAAAAGATATTTGACCGTTCCGTCAACCGACGAGATAAGCCTTTGCTTGACCGTCGGTATATGGCACGTCGCGGCCTCGGCTATCTTTTCCTTTGTCTTTTTACCTATATTCGTCATATCGAATACGGATACGCCTCTGTGAAGCTGCGGGAATATCTGCGACGCGCGGTATTTCGGCTCTCCGATACCGACGATGAACGCCTCAAGCTCCTCCGGTGTCATCGAGAGCAGATCTTTTTTGTACTGTACGTTGTTTTCCATTGTTTTCCTTAATTATAAATTAGTAGGGTTAAAATCTATCGAAAGCTGAGGCTTACGCGATCCGCTGTAGCTTGCGCCGAACTCGCGCAGAACTGTTGCGAAAAGCTCTCGACTTCTGTTATTAAGTCTGCATTTGATTATAAAGCGCATACGGAATCTGTCGTCCACCTTGTAAACGGGCGCCTCAAACGGCCCGAACGTGACCTGGGGTACGTCCGCATAGTCACCTTTGAGCGCTTTATTTAACATTCCTCGAAGCTGATCCGTTGCCATAAACAGCTCTCTTTCGTCCGTGTGAGAGACAGTCATAAGCACTATATCGCAAAACGGTGGGAATGTGAGCAGCTTGCGAAGCCTTATCTCGTCCTCGTAAAATCCGTCGTAATCCTGCGCGCAGGCAAGTCTTATTATATCGTTGTCGGGATTGTTCGTCTGAATTATCGCGTGTCCCTTTCGCTCGGCTCTTCCCGCGCGCCCTATGACCTGCGTCAGGAGAGCGAACGTCCTCTCGTTTGCTCTGAAATCGTCAAGATACAGAGACATATCGGCAAGAAGTACTCCGACAAGCGTAACTCTCGGAAAATCGTGGCCTTTTGTTACCATTTGCGTTCCGAGCAGAAGATCTCCCGATTCTCTGAACTCCCCGAGAAGTCTGTCGTACGCGAGCTTATGCGATGTAGTATCAGCGTCCATACGCATTATTTTTGCGTCTGGCAAAAGAATATTTAATTCTTGCTCAAGCTTCTGCGTTCCGAATCCGCATCTTGAAAGATGAGGACTTCCGCAGGTCGGGCATTTTTCCGGCATCGGCTGACGTCGTCCGCACCAATGACAGATAAGCTCGCCTTGCTCGTATGTTCCCTTTTTGGTATGATAGGTCATAGCCACAGAGCAGGAGGGGCATTTTACAGCTTCTCCGCACTCGACACAGCTTATAAAAGTATTGTATCCTCGGCGGTTCAAAAACAGGATCGACTGCTCTCCCCTTGCGTTTACCTCGATAAGCGCCTTCGCAAGCTCGTTTCCGACGGGCGAGACATTGCCCGCGTGAGCCTCCTCACGCATATCGGCGATCGTTACGTCGGGCAGACCCGCGCTTCCATATCTCTCCGTCAGTCGGACAAGCGTATATATTCCATCTTTCGCCTTCTTAAAGCTCTCGACCGACGGCGTTGCCGACGAGAGGAGCATCAATGCCGAATTGTCGGCGCAACGCTTCCGCGCTATATCCCTTGCGTGATATTTCGGTGTCATATCGGATTTATATGTATGCTCCTGCTCCTCGTCAATGACTATCATTCCAAGGTCTTTAACGGGCGCGAAGACTGCCGAACGGGTTCCGACGACTATGTCCGCGAGCCCGTTTCTGACTCTCGTGTAAGCGTCGAATCTCTCTCCTGCCGACAGTCCCGAGTGCATAACGGCAACCCTTTTGCCGTATCTTGAGCAAAAAACGCCGAGCATCTGCGGGGTCAGCGCGATCTCCGGCAC
>JAZRUP010000156.1:0-17081 GCA_045652645.1 Eubacteriales bacterium
CAAGACTTACCACACAGCTCTTCGGTGAGAGAATGTACATCTCGAACGCTACCGGATGTTCTTCCATCTGGGGTGGTTCCGCTCCCGCTACACCTTACACAGTAAACAAAGAGTCCGGCAAGGGTCCCGCTTGGGCAAACTCTCTCTTTGAGGATAACGCTGAGCACGGTCTCGGTATGGCTCTCGGTCAGAAGGCTATACGCGAGAAGCTCATCGCTAAGGTAGAAGAGATGGCGGCATCCGACAAGGCATCCGACGAGTTCAAGGCAGCAGCAAAGGCTTACCTTGACACTAAGAACGACGGCGCGGCTAACGACAAGGCAACAGACGCTCTTATCGTTGAGCTTGAGAAGGCAGCTGCAGCCGGTTGTCCCACAGCTCCCGCGATCCTTGCTGAGAAGGATTACCTCGCTAAGAAGTCCGTATGGATATTCGGTGGTGACGGTTGGGCATATGACATCGGATTTGGCGGTCTTGACCACGTACTCGCATCCGGTGAGGACGTAAACGTAATGGTATTCGATACCGAGGTTTACTCCAACACAGGCGGTCAGGCTTCTAAGGCTTCCCAGATCGGTCAGGTTGCGCAGTTCGCAGCCGCAGGTAAGGCGATCGGAAAGAAGAACCTTGCTGAGATCGCAATGTCTTACGGCTACGTTTACGTTGCACAGGTAGCTATGGGCGCTGATATGAACCAGCTCCTCAAGGCTCTCCGTGAGGCTGAGGCATACAACGGTCCTTCGCTTATCATCGGCTACGCTCCTTGTGAGATGCACGGTGTTAAGGGCGGAATGCAGAACTGCCAGCTCGAGATGAAGAAGGCAGTTGAGGCAGGTTACTGGCATATGTTCCGCTTCAATCCTACCGAGACCGGCGACAAGAAGTTTATCATTGACTCCAAGACTCCTACAGGTGACTACAACGAGTTCATCAAGTCCGAGGTCAGATATGCAAGACTTGCTCAGTCGTTCCCCGAGAGAGCTGAAGAACTCTTCGCTAAGGCAGACGCCAACGCAAAGGCTAAGTACGACAAGCTCCAGAAGCTCCAGAAGCTTTACGCTGAGAACAACGACTAATCAAATAAAAAATATAGACCCCGCAACCTAAGTTGCGGGGTCTATATTTATATAATTAAATCGTTTAGTTTTAACCATTCCACAAGCAGATCTGTCCACTGCCAAACATTATTATATCCTTCGGCAAGACCCTTTCCGTGTTGTCCGCTCTGAAAAATATGAAGCTCGCAGGGAATGTTCTTTGAACGCATAGCGATAGCCAACTCAAGAGAATTCCTCGAATCAACACAAGTGTCATCCATTGTGTGCCATATAAATGCGGGAGGTGTGTCATCTTTTACGTTAAGCTCAAGAGAGAGCTTGACCGCAAGAGATTTTTCACTGACAAGTCCGCCTATGAGCTTTTGGCGAGAGCCTGCGTGCACATATTTATCAAAGCTTATGACGGGATAACATAAAATACCAAAATCGGGACGAGAGCTCATTTGATCTATTTCATCTCCGTCCTTTCCGTAATCAAACACATTCATAGCGCTTGAGGCAAGATGCCCGCCTGCGGAAAAGCCGAGAACACCTATCTTTTTGCTGTCTATATTGAATTTATCGGCATTGTAACGAATGTATCTGATGGCACGAAGCAAGTCTTCAGTGACGAAAGGATATTTATATGGGAAAACTCTGTAATCGAGAGTGAATGTGCTAATTCCTTTTTCATTAAGCTTTTTTGCGACGACCTCACCCTCGTTAACCGCTTTTCTTGAATAACCTCCGCCGGGACAAACTATTATGCAGGTGTTTTGGTTGTCACTATCTATAAGATAAGGGGTTATTGACGGCTCTTCTTGCCCATATTCTTCTATAAATCCGGGGGCGCCGTTTTCCCAAAGCTTTATTTTCGTATGTTCCATATGTTTTATCCTTATTTTTATTTTATTGTAGCGATGATAATGTAAAAATCAATAAAATGTAGTTTTAAAATGTTTTTTAGAACTACATTTTATTAGTTGCGTTTCTTTTCTCTTTTTAAATACAAGCTGTGATAAGATGATCCCCGAAAAGATCAGTCCGCATCCGACATACTGAAGGAGCGACATATTTACCTCAAGGAACAAAAGATTTCCGATACAGCTGAACATAGATTCGGTTGACATTATTATTGACGCGCTTGTTGGGTCAGCATATTTTTGACCGACTATTTGGAGCGTATACGCGATGCTAACGGAGCAAACTCCGCCGTAAAGTATCGGTATGATAGCGCTTACGATTGCCGCCGAGTTAAAGAGTGAGCCTCTTTCGAATATGAGTGCGCCTATAAGGCTTATCACTCCGCAGAACGCATATTGTGAAACGGAATACGCGAAAATATCGGTTTTGTTTCCGATAGCGTTTATGAAAAGTATCTGCGCCGTCCATATCGGTACGCTCAAAAAGAGCAGTATATCCGTGAAATGCAGGGGGCCCGAGCCTGCCCCGCAAAGGAAATAGAGTCCGATAACAGCGCACACCGCGCCTATCCATACCTGCATAGGCGTTTTTTTCTTCATAAAGATGAGATAGGCAATAGGAACAAGTACGATGTAAAGTCCTGTTATAAATCCAGCCTTCATTGAATTTTCATCAGGGGAAAATTCAATGGCGAACTGCTGGAGCGTTACGGGAACAAACAGAAGCAGACCACCGATCATTCCGTATAGAAAGGATCTTTTTATCTTTTCCGCGTCCGATCTCTTGCGAGAGAAGATAAATATAAAGGGCACGAGTACCGACGCTCCGATCAAAAATCTGATCGCAGAGTAAGTCAAAGAGCTGATGTGCGCCATTCCTTCAACCTGAGCTACGAAGGCAAAGCCCCATATTATAGCGGTCAACAGAAGCAGAGAGGAGCCAAATAGTCTTTTTTTCATTTATTGTTTACTATTTTCTTGAACATTTCAACAGCTTTGTTGTATTCTTCGTTATTGCTCTTTTCTCCTTTGCATCCGGAACCGAAAACAGGCTTGACTCTGATACAGAGAAGCGTATCTTCGGGAAGCGAGGCTATTCCTGAAGAGGAACTTTTGTATAGCTCCGTTTCCGAAAGCTTAATAGCATCATCGGAAAACGCTGATTTGGGAATATCCTCTCCGAATATATCAGAAAGCTTTGCGAAAACTCCGATCGACTTATATTGCTCATATATTGACGGGTCAAGCAGATATATGGAGTAATTTCCCATCTGAAGATAGCTTGAAAGAGATTTTGAATTGGTAGTTGTCAGTTGAGCCAAAGAATTTTCCTGGCGTGTGATAAGACCTTGGATCTCTTCCTCTGACAATTCTTCTTTGGTTTCCGCAATATAATCGGCGACTTCTTTTTCCGCTAAAGCGGTTATCTGTTCTGCCGAATATATTTCAAGGACGTTCAAGACCGCGCCATCGTCTCCGAAGCTGTCGGGCATTATATCAGTAAGCTCTTTATTGATATTGACAACAGAGCTGTCATATGAGCTGTAAGGACCCGCGTAAAGCAAACTAATGTCTGTTTTGGGCTTTGAGATGCAAGAGTAAACGCATATGGCGATCACCAAGATCACGAATGCTGCGGCAAGAACCTTCCACTTGTGATAATACCAAAAGTTGTCAAGCTTTTTTGCTATTTTAGATTCCGAAGTATATTTGAATTCATCCGGAAGTTTGTTTTCGTTGTCCATAAATTATTGGTCAATAGGTTTCATGGTGGGGAAGAGGATCACTTCTCTTATCGTGTCGGAATTAGTAAGCATCATGACCGCGCGGTCAATTCCGATTCCCATTCCGCCTGTGGGAGGCATACCGTATTCCATAGCGGTGAGGAAGTCCTCATCGAGCATCTCTGTCTCGTCGTCGCCTCTCTCTCTCTGCTCGACCTGCTTCATGAAGCGTTCTCTCTGATCGATCGGGTCGTTAAGCTCAGAGTAAGCGTTACCCATCTCGCTTCTGCAGATGAAGAACTCAAAACGCTCGGTAAGTCTGGGGTCTTCGGGGCTTCTCTTGGTAAGAGGAGATACCTCTACGGGGTACATTGTGATGAAAGTCGGCTGAATGAGGTGCTCTTCGACCTTCTGATCGAAGCAAGCGTAAAGAGCGTTGCCCCATGTTTTCTCAGCTGCGTCGGCAAGCTCAACGCCCTTTGCCTTAGCTGCGGCAACAGCTTCTGCGTCGTCGGTGATAGCGTCAAAGTCAATATCAACATATTTCTTGACCGCCTCGACCATAGTAAGTCTGGGCCAGCCGGGTGTAAGGTCGATCTGCTCGCCCATCCACTCTATCTGATATGTTCCGAGAATTTCCTTTGCGGCGCTCGAAATGATGCCCTCTGCGATATCCATCATATCGTGGAAATCGGCGTAAGCCTGATAAAGCTCAACGCTTGTGAACTCGGGATTGTGCTTCGGGTCCATACCCTCGTTTCTGAATATACGTCCGATCTCGTAAACTCTGTCCATACCTCCGACGATAAGGCGCTTCAAGGGAAGCTCTGTCGCGATACGCATATACATATCTATGTCGAGCGTGTTGTGGTGAGTAATAAAGGGACGTGCTGACGCACCGCCCGCGATCGTGTTAAGTACGGGAGTTTCGACCTCTATATAACCCATATCGTCAAGATAATTTCTCATATGCTTGATGAACTTGGAACGGATTATGAAATTACGCTTTACCTCGGGGTTGACTATGAGGTCAACGTATCTCTGGCGGTAGCGGAGGTCTGTATCCTTGAAGCCGTGGAACTTTTCGGGGAGGGGAAGGAGGGATTTCGAGAGAAGTGTTATCTCCTTTGCGTGAACGGAGATCTCACCGGTCTTTGTTGTAAAAACATAACCGCTGACACCTACGATGTCGCCTATATCGTACTTCTTGAAGAAGCCGTATTGCTCCTCACCGAGATCGTCGCGCGTGACATAGCACTGGATCCTGCCCTTGGTGTCCATAACGTGCATAAAGCTCGCCTTACCCATAACGCGCTTCGCCATAATACGTCCGGCTATTTTTACGTTTTTTTCTTCGCCTTCAACGTAAGACTCCTTGATGTCTTCGCTGTATGAATCCTGATCAAAAGATGTAATTACAAAAGGATTTCTGCCTTCAGCCATAAGAGTTGCGAGCTTTTCACGTCTGATGGCAAGCTCACTCGTACTGTTTACGGCGTTATTTTGATTATTATTTTCAGCCATTTTTTAATTCCTTATAATTCTTATAATTAAAGATTAGTTGTTCTTTGTTCTTGTTACGTCGCGGACTTCAATGTGAAGATGTCCCGCGGGGGTTTCAACGACTACATTTGTTCCCACTTTCGCGTGCGCTGCGATAAGAGCGTTGCCGATGGGGGATTGGTCGGATATTTTTTGTGACGCGGGATCGGCCTCGTTAGAACCTACGATGCTGTATGTGATCTCTTCGTCATCTTCGATGAAATAAAGCTTTACGGTCGATCCAATACCGACGACAGATGAGTCTATCTTAGTCTCGTCAACGATCTCCGCGTGATTTATGAGCTCTTCAAGTTCTTTAATACGAGCTTCATTTTTTGCTTGAGCGGTTCTTGCCTCATCATACTCGGAGTTTTCAGAAAGGTCGCCGAATCCGCGAGCGGTGGAAATGTCTTTCTTTATTTCTTCACGCAACTCGTTTTTTCTGTGGTCGAGCTCGTCCTTAAGAGCCTTAAAGCCTTCTTTTGTGTAAAGTGTTGTTTTAGCCATAATTAATATCTCCTCTGTTTAAAGTAGATTGGTTTTTATTTTTTCAAAGCCGACAAAGCGAGTGTCAGCTGATTGTCGAGTGCTTGATTTTCCGGATAAAGCAATTTATAAATGTTCATCTTTTTAGCTTCCTCCGAAAGCTTTACGGAATATCCCTCGGTAGGCTCAATGCCTTTTCCGTGATAATTATCCATTCCGTGAGGTCTGTAAAATGCGGTTGTCATTTTTATAGCGCCCTTTAGACTATTGTCGAACCGAGAGAGGGAAATGATGCTTTGCATACAGCCTTTTCCAAAAGAAGTTTCGCCTACTATCGTAGCGAGCCCGTATGATTTCATAGTTCCGGTGAACAGCTCAGCGGCACTTGCGGAATTTTCATTTATAAGAACCGCGGCGGGATATTTACGGTACATCCCGATCTCCTCTTTTGTGACAGAGCACGTACTGTAATCATCCGAACGAGTGACGGGTTTGCATACGTTGGTGCTCACATTTCCCGATGTATCCTCGGTTATTATTATAACATCGTCTTGATTTAAGAAATATGACAGTATTGCGCTGACGGATGCGAGATCTCCTCCCGGATTGTTGCGAACATCATAAATAAAAGAGGTGCATCCTTTTGAGATAAGATCAGTCATTGCTTCTTTAAATTGGGGCGGAGTTGTAAGATCAAATCCGAGCAGCTTTACTATACCGACGGTCGAGTCTGCCGCGCATATTTCGTAAATAACGGATTCTGATGTGAAAACCTCTCGTAAAATGATATATTCTAAAATATTGTTAAAATCTTCATTTCGTACTATTCCGAAAGCACATGTGGTTCCTGCTTCACCTTGAAGCTTTTTGAGAGCCATTTCGAATCCGAGCTCTGACGTCATTTCAGCATTTTCTCCAACGCCGATCTGAACGATAAGGTCTTTTTCCATGATCCCCGCTTTTTCCGCGGGAGATCCCGGAATGACAGAAGCGATTTCAATACAACTGTAATCGGTATTTTCAATTACTGTTATACCGATACCCTGATTTTCACCTGCCGACTCATCGTTTAGCGCCTCGTATTCTTCTTCATTATAATAATATGCGTAAAGGTCGCCCGTAACTTCCTTATATCCGGCGACGATAGCGCGCGCCAACTGCTCATCGGTAAGTTCATAATCATAATAAGAATAAGTCGCGAGCAGATCCGCGATAAGAGATGAGGTTGAAGAGCCGTCTGTTGTTATATCGGTATCGTCAAGATCGCTTTTTGTGAATGGAAAGCAAGATGTCAAAAGGGTTGCTGATATCAGCAAAATAAGGATTGATAAAGATAATTTTTTGCTCATACTTTTTCCTTGCTTTGAGTTTGGGAATATTTTTTATATTATTTTTTCCATAAATAATATGCAATATAAGCGAAACGGAAATATCTCCGTTTCGCTTATGCTTTTATCAGAATTTTGCGGGCTTTGAATTAAGATATTTCTTGACCATAAGCGCTACCTTGAATGTAATGGCGTGCTCAAACTCGCGAAGGTCAAGACCTGTCAGCTTGCGGATCTTGTCAAGACGGTATACAAGAGTATTTCTGTGAACAAACAGCTTTCTTGACGTTTCCGAAACGTTGAGGTTGTTTTCAAAGAAAGATTGGATAGTCATAAGGGTTTCTCTGTCAAGAGATTCAAGAGAACCGTTCTTGAAAACCTCTTGGAGGAACATTTCGCAAAGTGTTGTAGGGAGCTGATAGATAAGACGACCGATACCGAGGTTTTCGTAGCTTATGATGTTTTTCTCAGTTTCAAACACTTTTCCAACCTCGATCGCTACCTGAGCCTCTTTATAAGCTCTTGCAAGATCTTTGATATTGTCTACCATTGTAGATATACCGATAGATACCTTTGTATAAAATTCTGTTGAGAGTGTATCGGCTATATTTGTCGCGATCTTTTCGATCTCCTTGCTGTCGATCCCCGATTTTACATCCTTAACGAGAACAATATCGTTTTCTCCGATGCTTATAACGTAATCCTTCGATTTGTCGGGGAACATATTTTGAAGCATCTCGAAAGGAAGCATATCGGTTTTTCCAAGGAATTTTATGAGGAATACAATGCGAACTTCCTCTGTGTTGAAATGAAGCTCTTTGCTTTTAATATAAATATCACTTGGGAGAATATTATCAAGGATTATGTTTTTGATAAACGACCCCTTGTCATATTTTTCATCGTAAAGATTCTTTATGTTTGCGAGAGAGATGGAGAGAAGCTTTGTTGTTTTTTCCGCGTTTTTGTCCTCTCCCTCGACAAAAACTATGTATTCGGATTTTGTTCTGCTTCCTATGGGGCGATATGTATACCCTCCCGCGACCACGATATCTGTGGTATAAGTAAGCTCATCTCTGATCTCCTGACGGATCTCGCCGATCTTAATAAGCTCAGAGCAAGCTATAATAACTCCGTTTTCGTCAATAACTCCGATTATTCGGTCGACGGCATCCTTCATTTGGTGGATCACACTTTGAAAAAGTCTGTTTGACATTGTTTTATCCTCATTTATTTTATATTTGTATATACTATCCTATATTTTACAACACTTTTTGTGAATTTTCAATAGGGTTTTTGATAAATTTTATAAAAATATGCAAAAAATATTGTGAATTTTTGCTTGCTTATCCTAATTCAAATTCATATACCAATGCGCTGAGAACGAAAGAAGCAACAGTTTCGGTTCTTAAAATTCTATTTCCCAGTCCTGTCAAAAACAATCCCATTGCTTTTGCCCGTTCGGCTTCCTCGCGCGAGAATCCGCCTTCGGGACCGATAACTATTGAAATTGTGGGCTTTTCTTTGCCACAAAGCTCACTTCGCTTTGCCTTTAAAATAGTGCCGAGCTTTTCTGTGCATTCACCTTCATAACAAAAGACAGGTATGTCAGCTCTTGCTGCTTCTGCAAGCATATTATCAAAACTTACAGGGGAGAAAGCTTTGGGAATGATACCTCTGCCGCACTGTTTTGCTGCCTCATAAGCTATTCTCGCTCTGCGGTCAAGCTTTTTTGCCTCTGATTTTTGGTCGCTTTTGACTATGCAATGCTTGGACTCAAAAAGTCTTATTTCCGATGCTCCGCATTCGACGGATTTTTGGATTATGCTGTCAAGCTTATCTCCTTTTGGAAGCGCTTGCCAAACGACAGCGTAAAAAGGGGGCTCTGTTTCGCAGCGCTTTTCAGAAGCTATCCTTGCCGTAACGCTGTCGGAGAATGTTTCGAGAACGCAATCATATTCCTTTCCATTCATATCACAAACAGTTATATGCTCTCCGGCCGCCATTCTCAACGAGCGCGAAATATGGAAAGCGTCGTCACCTTTTATGTTGACCGTTTCATTTGATATTTGTGTTGGCGGTACGAAAAATCTCGGCATAAACTAAAAACCTGCTTTGTATATATTTTTTAGCGTGGATTTAAATTATACTATAAATACACCGAAATGTCAAAGGTTTTTTTGCCATTTTGACCGAAAATGTGTGAAAGTTTACAAATTCGTCGGTTTGTATTTAGTAATTACACCTATTTGAACGAAGTTAACGCTTTTTCTGATCCTTTTTTGTTGTTGCTGAAGGACGTTTGCCGGCTTTTTTTGGTTGGGCTTTTCTTGATCGAGATCTTTGATTCTCAATTTTTACTTTTTGAGCGTTGCCTCGTACTGAGCTTTTACCGTCCGGCTTGACAAGACATTTGGAAGAAGTCCCTATAAGGTCCTCTCTCCCGCATTTTTTTAAAGCTTCGCGTACAAGCGGGGCGTTTTCAGGCTTTTTAAACTGAAGAAGGGCTCTTTGAAGCTGCTTTTCACGCGGGTCTGTCGCAACGTAAACAGGTCTCATTGTTAGAGGATCAAGTCCTGTGTAATACATAACTGTTGACGCGGTTCCGGGTGTCGGATAAAAGTCTTGTACCTGCTCCGGATTACACCCGTCGCGCTTTAACATAAGCGCAAGCTCGACAGCGCTTTCAAGTGTTGATCCCGGGTGGCTTGACATAAGATATGGGACTATATACTGTTCTTTGCCGCAGGCTTTACAGAGTTCAAAATATTTTTTGCGGAATGTTTCGTAAATACTGAAGTCCGCTTTGCCCATACAGGAAAGGACCGATGCCGAGCAATGCTCGGGCGCTACCTTGAGCTGTCCCGATACGTTATCCTTGACGAGCTTTCTGAAAAACGCGTCGCTTTTGTCGAGCATAAGATAATCAAAGCGTATTCCGGAACGGATAAATACTTTTTTGACCTTAGGCAAAGATTCGATCTCTTCTATAAGTTTTATATAATCGCTATGATCGACCTTGAGATTGGGGCAGGGCTTTGGAGCCAGACAGCGTTTGTTTGTGCAAGTTCCAGATTTGAGCTGCTTGTCACACGCGGGCTCTCGGAAATTAGCGGTGGGACCGCCGACGTCGTGGATATATCCTTTGAAATCCTCAAATTCGGTTAGAGCTTTAGCTTCTGCGACGACGCTTGCGATACTTCTTGAGCGTACGGCTCTGCCTTGATGGAAGGTAAGCGCGCAGAAATTGCATTCACCGTAGCATCCCCTGTTGTGAGTTATTGAGAATTTTACTTCGGAAAGACCCGGAACGCCTCCGCGCTTTTCGTAATAGGGATGGTATTGACGGGTGAAGGGAAGGGCGTATACTTTATCAAGCTCTTCACGCTCAAGCGGAGACATAGGAGGATTTGCTACAAGAACACGATTCCCGTAATGCTCCACGATCGCTTTTCCCGTTATAGCATCCTGATTTTTATATTGAACGCCAAAAGCCTCGGCGTATTTCTTTCTGCTGTTTTTAAGATCTCCGAAATCAAATTCTCCGGCGACCTCATAATGGACCTTATCTTCGGGAGCCGCAACATAGCAGGTTCCTCTTACGTCTCGGATGCTTGATATGGGGACTCCTTTGTTTAACAGAAACGCAATTCTGGTCAGAGCTTTTTCTCCCATACCGTAGGACAAAATATCTGCGCGGCTGTCAAGAAGTATCGAACGGCGGACTGTATTATCCCAATAATCGTAATGAGCAAAACGGCGAAGAGATGCTTCAAGTCCCCCGATTATTATCGGAACGTCACCGTATGCCTCTCGGATTCGATTGCAATATACTATAACAGCGCGATCCGGACGTTTGCCCATAGCGCCGCCGGGAGTATAATAATCGTAGGTCCTGCGCTTTTTGGATACGGTGTAATGAGCAACCATTGAATCTATGTTTCCTGAGGAAACGAGAAAACCAAGTCGAGGACAACCAAATTCGGTAAACGGTTCTGAAGAATGCCAATCGGGTTGAGAGAGTACGGCTATCCTGAATCCCTCGTTTTCAAGCACTCGGCAGATAACAGCCGCGCCAAAAGAGGGGTGATCTACATAGGCATCTCCCGTAACATATACAAAATCGGGCATATCCCAACCCCTTGAGTCCATTTCTTCTCGATTTAGAGGGGGGAATCGTTTTATTATATCTTCCATAAATATTTATTCCTTAAATATTTTTCTCGTTAAGAAAACCGCCGAAGCGGTTTTCTGTATTGTTCGTTATTATTCTATATCATCGAAAACTTCCTTTGGGGGTTCTTCGAGGAGCCAAGGGTTTTCAACGTATTTTTTCATGATTTTAAATGCTGACGCATAGTAAAATCCGTCGCATATTCTCTCGTCGGTGACGACCTTGAGATCTATAGTCTTGCGCTTGATCTGATTCCCTTGGATATCATAAGAGACTTTTACTTTAGTCTTTCCGTATGAAAGAAAGACCGGTAGATTTCCGAAGTTGTAAATATGATGGTATATTGGCTTTATTCCAAGAGAACCCATGCTTGTTATTATCATGGAACCGTGAAAAGGGCTGACCTCAAGCAAGGAAAACGGGAGCTTTCCGTGATAGTCGAGCTTGTTTATGAGCCACACGAAAAACCTGAGGAACGGGCGTGGGATCTTTTTCATAGCGCCGCTTATGCTGTCAAAGGAAGTGTCGGCGTTTTCGCCAATGCTTGATTCGATCACTTCATTGAATTTATTGTAAACTTCCTCTATTGTATCCGTAGGCTCAAAATAAACCTTTATGCAGGTATCGGGGGATTCTACGGTCATATTCTTTTTTACAGTCATTACAACATCGATAGAATATCTTGAGAATATTTCCTGACCGCTTATAAATCTGTTTATTCCGGGACGTTGTGATATTGTTCTTACATATGCCGCTAATAATACGTGAAGTATACCGAAACCCGTCATACCGTCCTTTACTTTATTTCGGCAATAGCGTTCTGTTTCCGTTATATCAAAGCTATCGGCGTACGTGTTGAGAGCATCGCAGCGTTGGGGCATTATGTATGACATAAAGCGAAGCATACCGGAGGATGAACGGAGCTTTCTTCCTTCGATCCGGTCACCTATATGATGCTTCCATCTTGACGCCTTTAATTTTAGATCTGCGCGGCGAGCTTTTGCTGCTGCCTTGTTTCTTGCCTTTTGCTGTTTTTTGGTTAATGGCTCGGAAGCGGGCAAGGGAGCAATATGCAAAAGAGAATCCTCTATTTCGTATCCGTGAGGAACCTTTATCTTTTTGTATCTGTCCTCTCTGCAAACGTACACAAGGTCGTATTTCTTTTTGTGACGTGCTGTTACGCAAGCAGAATTGCCGAGGGCTTTGTGCTGATTCCCGTGTGTGTGAGACAGAGCTTTGTTATATCTTCTTTTTTTCACGATCCGTGTTGCCTTTCATAAATTATTTCGCGGGTCATTTTTATCATTATATAATATATTCTTACAAAAATCAATAGATTTTGATAAAATTCAAGGGGCTGACGGAAAATCCGTCAGCCCCGAACCGGCATTAAGTGGGTTAAGCTTATGCCATTGCGTTGAGTTTCTTTGTGAATTTGCTCTTCTTGTGAGCAGCGGTGTTCTTGTGAAGAATGTTGTGAGCTACCGCCTGGTCAACCTTCTTAACAGCTGCCTTGTAAGCCTCGGTCGCGACTGCCTTGTCGCCGGATGCTACCGCCGCCTCAAATTTCTTGATCTCTGTCTTGAGCTGAGTCTTGAACATCTTGTTCTGAAGTGTCTTGGCCTCGATGACCTTGATACGCTTCTTTGCAGATTTGATGTTTGCCAAATCTTTCACCTCCCCTGAAAATAGTTAGTGTTTTTACGCCTTTAGATAACGTCTGCGTTCGACACCTGAGAGGGTGTGCCTTACGCCTGTCCGTACAAAAACATATGATACCATATTTTATTTGAAATTGCAATAGATTTTGAAAAAAATATTTTTTTATTTTTTCATGCGATCGCATAATTAACAAAAAATTATTATAAAGTTTGCTTTTTGTTAAATACATCTCTTGACAAATTGCGTGAAATGTGGTAAAATTGTAAACTGCACTATAATGCGAATTATGCCCTCAAAACAGGGGTGCTTTTGAGAAATAATTTGCTGTTGCGCAAATATTTTACAAATGATGCGCAAAAAATTCACAAAGAAAGACCATCTATGATGCGGTCGGTTTGCCGCGTCAACTACATTGATTGGAGTGATTAATTTAATGGTCAACGTAAAAGAGCAAAAGCTTGGCAAAAACACAAGAATGAGCTTTTCACGCACTCGAGGAACTTCGCTTGAGCTTCCTAATCTTGTGGAGATCCAAACGAAATCCTTCAAGTGGTTTCTTGAAGAGGGGCTTATGGAGGTGCTTCGTGACGTATCCCCCATTACCGACTATTCTGGGAACCTTTCTATCGAGTTTCTTTCGTTTTCTCTCGATCAGAAGCCGAAATATCCGGTTGAGGAGTGCAAGGAGCGCGATGTAAATTACGCGGCGCCGCTTAAGGTCAACGTAAGACTCACCAACAAACAGACTGGCGAGGTAAAGCAGACTGATATTTATATGGGTGATTTTCCTCTTATGACGGATACCGGTACTTTCGTTATTAACGGAGCCGAAAGAGTAATAGTGTCTCAGATCATAAGATCTCCCGGAATGTATTATTCTTCCGATATAGATAAAAGCGGTAAGCGCACGTATGCTGCGCAGATCATCCCATACCGCGGAGCGTGGCTCGAATACGAGACCGATATAAACGGTGTTGCTTACGTAAGAATAGACAAGAACCGTAAGCTCCCGCTGACCATGTTCATAAGAGCTCTCGGAATCCTTCCGAAGAATCTTGACGGTACTGAAGATAAGGTCGGACGTTCCGATGATGATAGATATGATTTTCTCATTGATTCTCGCGAGGATGTTTATAACATTTTCGGAGAAGAAGAGATCCTTAAGCTTACATTTGAAAAGGATGAAAGCGAGGAGATATCTGACAGAAACCGCAGTCACGCGAGCCTTGAAGCTCTTCGTGAGATATATAAGAAGCTCCGTCCCGGCGAGCCCCCTCTCGCAGACACGGCGCTTCAGCTTATAAATAATTTCTTCTTCGATGCAAAGCGTTACGATATTGCCACTGTCGGACGTTATAAATATAATAAGAAGATGGCGATTTCCTCGCGTATTACGGGAAGAAAGCTTGCCGAGGACGCTATAAGCCCCATAACAGGCGAGCTCGTATGTGAGGCGGGTACCGTTCTCACGGGAGATATGGCTCTTCAGATAGAGCACGCCGCTATCAACGAGGTAACTCTTGAGCTTGAAAACGGCGAACGTGTAAAGGTGTTTTCCAACAATACGATAGAGCCTGAGTACATTCTCGGATACGATCTTAAGGATTGCGGAGTAAACGAAAAAGCAAGAGTTGCCGTTCTCCAGGAGCTCCTTGAAAAGTACGGAGAGGATGTTGAGGGACTCAAGGCTGAGGCTAAGGCTCGTATTGCCGAGCTTTGCCCTCATCATATAACGAGAGATGATATTTTTGCTACGATCAACTATCTCTTGGGTCTTTCTCACGACATAGGATGCGTCGACGATATCGACCATCTCGGAAACCGCCGGATCCGTTCTGTCGGAGAACAGCTCCAGAATCAGATGCGCATAGGATTTGCGCGTATGGATAAAATAATAAAGGAAAGAATGACTACTCAGGATAATGAGAAGCTCACCCCTCAGGCGCTTATCAATATAAGACCTGTCGCGACTGTTATCCGTGAGTTCTTCGGTTCTTCTCAGCTCTCGCAGTTTATGGATCAGACCAACCCCCTGTCTGAACTGACACATAAGCGTCGTTTGTCCGCTCTCGGTCCCGGAGGTATTTCCCGTGACCGCGCGTCGTTCGACGTTCGTGACGTACACTATACCCATTACGGACGCATGTGTCCTATCGAGACCCCCGAAGGTCCTAACATTGGTCTTATCTCTTATCTTTCCACTTACGCGAGAATAAGTGATTACGGCTTTATTGAGGCTCCTTACCGTAAGGTCGAGCATCTTCCTGACGGTCGCTCGCGCGTTACGGATGAGATAACTTATATGACAGCGGATGTTGAGGATGCTTACGTTATCGCACAGGCAAACGAGCCCCTTGACGACGATGGATTCTTCGTAAGAAAGCGTGTAACGGTCAGAGATAAGGCTGAGATCATCGAAGTTGACCACGCAAAGGTCGATTATATGGACGTTTCTCCTAAGATGGTCGTATCCGTTGCTACGGCTTCTATTCCTTTCCTTGAGAACGACGATAACTCCCGTGCTCTTATGGGTGCTAACATGCAGAAGCAGGCAGTTCCGCTTATGGTTACGGATTCGCCTATTGTCGGAACCGGTATGGAATATAAGGCGGCTGTTGATTCAGGCGTTGTTGTTGTCGCGAAGAACGCGGGTTATGTTGACAGCGTTTCAGCGGATAAGATCGTTATTGTCAGAGAGAATGGCGAAAAGGATCTTTATAATCTTATAAAATTTAAGAGAACCAACCAAGGTACATGCTTTAATCAGCGTCCTCTCGTATCTCACGGAGATAGCGTTGAGGCAGGTCAGGTGATTGCCGACGGTCCCGCGACCTCAAACGGTGAGATATCCCTTGGAAAGAACGCGCTTATCGGATTTATGACCTGGGAGGGTTATAACTACGAGGACGCGGTCCTTCTTAACGAGAAATTGGTTCGTAATGACGTTTATACTTCACTTCATATCGAGGAATATACACATGAAGCCCGTGATACTAAGCTCGGACCGGAAGAGATCACTCGTGAGATCCCGAACGTCGGTGACGACGCGCTCAAGGATCTTAACTCCGAGGGTATCGTAAGAAAGGGAACTGAGGTCAGAGCCGGAGACATTCTCGTCGGTAAGATCACACCTAAGGGTGAGACTGAGCTGACCGCTGAAGAAAGACTTCTCAGAGCTATCTTCGGTGAGAAGGCGAGAGAGGTTCGCGACACGTCCCTCAGACTTCCTCATGGAGAATCCGGTATCGTTGTTGACGTAAGAGTATTCTCTCACGCGCAGGGAGATGACCTTCCCGCGGGTGTAAACAAAGTAGTTCGCGTTTATATAGCTCAGAAGAGAAAGATATCTGTCGGAGATAAGATGGCGGGACGCCACGGTAACAAGGGTGTTGTTTCCCGTATTCTTCCGCCTGAAGATATGCCGTTCCTGCCCGACGGAACTCCGCTTGATATCGTACTCAACCCGCTGGGTATTCCGTCACGAATGAACATCGGTCAGGTGCTTGAAGTGCATCTTGGTTATGCAGCTAAACAGCTTGGCTGGAAAATAGCAACACCGGTATTTGACGGTGCAAACGAAGAAGACATCTTTGCGTGTCTTGAAGCGGCAGGATGCAATCCTGACGATAAACAGGTGCTCTATGACGGACGTACAGGTGAACCGTTTGACAACAGAGTAACAGTAGGTTATATGTACTACCTCAAGCTTGCTCAACTTGTTGACGATAAGATACACGCACGTTCAACCGGTCCATACTCCCTCGTTACACAGCAGCCACTCGGCGGTAAAGCTCAGTTCGGCGGTCAGCGTTTCGGTGAAATGGAAGTTTGGGCACTTGAGGCTTACGGTGCGGCTTATACACTTCAGGAAATCCTTACTGTTAAGTCTGACGACGTTGTCGGCAGAGTTAAGACCTACGAGGCAATTGTTAAGGGTCAGAATGTTCCTAAAGCAGGCGTTCCTGAATCCTTTAAGGTTCTTGTTAAGGAATTGCAGTCACTAGGTCTTGATGTTAAGGTGCTTGACGGTGACAATAACGAAATCGAGTTAAAGCAAAGCTATGACGACGATGACGATATCGGACTTACAATCCGGATTGAACAGGACACAACACTTATAGAAAGTGAACTCACAGGCTTCGGTTTTGAAGACGAAAACGGCGATGCTATTGATATCGCCTCCGAGCAGGACGATGATATGCTCGGTT
>JAZRUP010000157.1:0-4069 GCA_045652645.1 Eubacteriales bacterium
TATGTGATTCCCGATATTCTCGTTATCAGAATTGAAAAACTCAGACAGATTCATCAACTCTTCCGTGAACACAAAAACTATGAGTTGCTTATTAAGAATTTTTGTAATCTGTATGAAAAGGTTGAGAAGATATTCAAAAAATATAGCCATCAAGTATTGCATGACAACATTGGATATAACATCAGAATGGAATTGTATGCTACGAGAATGATGGCAATTCACGATTTGGTTGATGAAAATGTTTTAAAATTACCGGAAGATACGAGTAAATCTTCACTTGGTATGCACATTGTTTTGAAATAACAAACACCCCGCGGAGAGTAACCGTTTGGCTACTCCCGGCGGTGTATTACGTCTTATTTTCTTTCCTCGATAAATTTCTTGAGTATCTCAAGCTGTGCTTTGACGGATTCGGGTGAGGGGCCGCCATGGACGTTTCTCTCCGCTACGCAGTTATCGAGATTGACCGCGTCGTAAACTCCGTTATCAAAAACGTCGGATGCCGCCTTGTATTCCTCGGGAGTGAGAGTTTCAAACGTTTTATCATTCTCGATACAGTAGGCTACGAGCTTGCCCGTGATCTTGTACGCGCTGCGGAAGGGAACACCTTGCTTGACGAGATAGTCCGCGCAGTCGGTCGCGTTGATGAATCCGCCCGACGCGGCATTTCTGAGCCTTGCGCTGTTTGGCTTGACCGTTTCAAGCATAGGTCTGAAAATATCAAGGCAGATCTTGACCGTATCTACCGCGTCAAAGATATTTTCCTTGTCCTCCTGCATATCCTTGTTATAAGCGAGGGGAAGTCCTTTCATCACAGTATAAAGCGCTGTCATATCGCCGTAAACACGTCCCGTCTTACCTCTTACAAGCTCCGCGATGTCGGGGTTCTTTTTCTGGGGCATGATGGACGAGCCCGTGGCAAACGCGTCGTCAAGCTCGATAAATCCGAACTCTGATGAGCACCAGAGAATGATCTCCTCGGAGAATCGGCTGAGATGCATCATTTGTATCGAGATCGCCGACGCAAGCTCAAGCGCGTAATCTCTGTCGGAAACGCCGTCAATGCTATTGTCGGTTATCTTAGAGAATCCGAGAAGCTCGGCAACTCTATGACGATTTATGGGATAAGTTGTCGCGGCAAGCGCGCAAGAACCGAGGGGCATAACGTCCGTATGCTCGTAAACCCCGTCAAGACGGTTAATATCGCGCATAAGCATCTGCGCGTAAGCCATAAGATAATGTCCGAGTGTCAAGGGCTGCGCGCGCTGAAGATGCGTATATCCGGGCATTACCGCGTCCGCGTATTCCTCAGCCTTATCGTATATGACCTCAAGCAGCTTTCGTGTCAGCTCCTGTATTTCGCGGATCTCCTTTTTGAGATACATACGCAGGTCGAGCGCGACCTGGTCGTTACGCGAGCGCGAGGTGTGAAGGCGTTTACCAACGTCACCGATACGCTCGGTAAGTACGCTTTCAATAAACATATGGATGTCCTCTGCGTCGGGATCAAACATAAGCTTACCGTCGTCAATATCCGCAAGTATTTCCTTTAATGTCTTGCATATAAGAAGGGAATCATCCATTGATATAATTCCGCATTCGCCGAGCATAGTTGCGTGAGCGACAGAGCCCTCAATATCCTCTCGGTACATACGGCAGTCAAAGCTGATAGATGAATTAAAATCGTTTACACGGCTGTCGGGCTTTCCCGAAAACCTTCCGTCCCACATTTTCATTTCAAAAAAATTCCTTGTCTGTAAAAATATAAAATATGCGTATATTATAACTCAAAATCGAGATTTCGTCAATAGTTTTGCCACACAAGGTACAAATTTCAATGCAATTTTTTGAGTTTTTCAAATAAAACTATTATAAACAACGACGAAAGGAAGGCTTTCTGAAATGAAAAAAATATTTATCGCGATCTTCGCGTTGATGCTGACTCTTTCATTTATTATTTTACCCACGTCGGCAGAAATGGATACAAAGATATATAATTGGTACTGCGTTAGAAAAGCAGAGCATCTTCAGCCCTCTTGTGACCCTAACATGAGCTTTATTGAAAATTACGGAGGATATTATATTGATAAAGATCACGGAGACGGTTGTGCCGAAAAAGTGGTGTATCTTACGTTTGACGCGGGATATGAAAACGGAAACGTTGAAAAAATACTTGACGTTATGAAAACGGAGCAGGTAACGGGCGCGTTTTTCATTCTCGGACATCTTATAGAGGCAAATACAGAGCTTGTAAAAAGAATGGCTGACGAGGGGCATCTTGTGTGCAATCACACAAGCCGTCATAAGGATATGACTAAATATCACTCAAAAGAAGAGTTTTCCGCGGAACTGGGATCGCTTGAGAAGCTATATTCCGAGATGATAGGCGGTACTATGGCAAAGTATTACCGTCCGCCGGAGGGGAAATTCAGTGAAGAAAATCTAAAATTCGCGAACGAGCTTGGGTATAAGACTGTTTTCTGGAGCTTTGCCTACGCGGATTGGGATAACGCTCACCAGATGTCTCCCGATAAAGCAGAGAAAAAAATACTTGATAATGTTCATAACGGAGCTGTTCTCTTGCTTCATCCGACCTCCGAAACAAACGCGAGGATTCTCGGAAAAGTAATACGAAAGCTCAAAGCGGAGGGCTACCGCTTCGGAACACTTGATGAATTGACATGTAAAAAATGAAAAGGATAATATGTTTTTTACTTTCGCTGATCTTACTGACTCCGATATTATCCGTATCGGCATCATCCGGTGACACAAAAGTCTACGGATGTGTCTCAAACGACGAAATGAAAATAGCCTTGACATTTGACGACGGTCCTCATCCGAAGCGCACAGGAGAGATACTTGACGTTTTGGGGGAATATGGTATAAAAGCTACGTTTTTTCAAGTTGGAGAAAACGTAATACTGTATCCGGATGCCGCAAAAAGAGTGGTGGCGGAGGGGCATGAGATAGGAAATCATACCTACACGCACCCTCATATCAAAAATCTCAATGAAGATCAGCTTAGCGAAGAAACCAAAAAATGTGAAAACGCAATAATCGACGTTACTGGAGTACATCCCAAGCTTTTCAGACCTCCCGAGGGGGTAGTTGATGCAGCTGTCAAAACGTGGGCAAGCAAAAGCGGATATTCCGTTGTGCTTTGGAGCGTTGATACTAAGGATTGGGCGGGAACGTCATCAGAGGATATGGTCCTAAAGGTTCAAAACAAGATAAAATCGGGAGATATAATCCTTATGCACGATTACTCCAGCAAAAGATGTCATACAGTTGAGGCGCTAAAAAAAATGATACCAATGCTTATTGATAAAGGATATGAATTCGTGACGGTCAGCGAGCTGCTGGGACTATAAAACAAAAAAAGAAATCCGTTTGCTATTGCAAACGGATTTCTGTCTTAAACGAGTGAAAAGGTCAAAAATTTAGGTAATTGCGAAGAAAAGGTCAACTATTAACTTTGAAAATAAAAGAATTGTCAGGCTATTTGAGGTTACAAAATAAAAATTGCAAAAATTCATTTTACTTCGCCGCTGGTTCTTTTTAGCTGATTCGTAATCCATCTATTTCATCATAGCTGTTAACTCGAACAAAGACATATTCTTCATCATCAAGTTCTATTTGTGTTCTAAAATCATCTTCGGGATTAGCTTTGCCATAGAGAAGAATTATAAACTTATCGCTGCTTTTATATTTTCTCCAACCAGTATAAATTTCAACAATCTCTCCCTCAGCAGTATCGCATATAATATCAAAACCTCCGTCAATCCAATTTCTAAGTTGCAAATCCATATGAGATAAATTTTTATCATATGAACAAACAGAAGCTTCTTTTCCCTCAAGCTCTATCACCAACTGTAATTCTTCACAATACCAAATTCCTTCAGATGGTGCATCGGGAGCTATGGTACAGCTTGTAGAAATAATAATTATACAAGCCAAGATGAAAACAAATAAAATTTTTTTCATTTCCCCTCCTACATCCATTTTGAGAACATAAGTCTATCTTATTATATCATAAAACTGTTCGTTTTTCAAGTGAAATATTCGGCTT
>JAZRUP010000158.1:0-5039 GCA_045652645.1 Eubacteriales bacterium
CTATTCTCTATCTCATAGGAAATCTTTTTCAACAATTTTATAATATTGCCGATATGGTAATAGTGGGACGAACTCTCGACCCCTTGGCTTACGCCGCAGTCGGAGCGACCGGAAGCCTTGTCTGGTTTACCAGCGGAGCAATACAATCCCTGACCGCCGGCTTTTCAGTTATAACCGCGAGATTTTTGGGTGCCGGGGATGAGGAAAACATCAAGCGAAGCTTTGCGGCTTCAATAAAGCTCTCCGCTATCATCTCTCTTTTGCTCTCTGCGGTTTGCGTTATATTCGCGCGACCGATACTCGAGATAATGAGAACTCCTGCCGACATAATCGACCGTTCCTACAAATATTTTATCTGGATTTGCATAGGTCTTGCAGCTACGGCTCTCTTTAATCTTCTCTCTAATATGATCCGAGCTCTCGGTGACTCAAAAACACCGCTTTATTTTCTGGTTATTGCCTGCGTTATCAATATTATTCTCGATTTAGTGTTTATCGTGGCATTCGGAATGGACACGGACGGCGCGGGACTTGCGACAGTCATAGCTCAGCTCGTTTCGGGAATTCTTTGTATTTTTTACATAAAGAAAAAGAAACCGATGCTTCACGTATCAAAAGAACACTTTAAAACTAATAACATAATGAACCGTTCCTTGCTTGGAGTCGGAATCCCCATGGCGTTTCTCAATATGGTTCTCTCCGTCGGCAGTATCGTTGTGCAGTTCGTTACAAACGGGCTCGGCACTCTTTACGTTTCAGCGCAGACTACGGGTTCAAAGATCGAGACCTTCGTTACTCAGCCCCTTCTCTCCCTCGGATCATCCGTATCCGTTTTCGCGGCTCAGAACTACGGGGCGAAAAAATACGACCGCGTTATTGAAGGCGGCAGAAAAACCGCTCTAATGGGCTCTATCTGGTGTACGGCGGCATCGCTGATCATGGTCTTTTTCGGAAAATTCTTTATAACTCTGCTCGCGGGAGACGTAGGACAAGAGGTCATCGACAACGCATATCTTTACCTTATCGTAGGCACTCTTCTCGCCTATATCGTGTCACCTCTTATAATCTATAAAAATATTCTTCAATCCGTCGGCAGAACATTATGGTCAATGGTATCGGGCTTTACGGAGATCATCGGACGCGCGGGACTTTCAATCTTGATCATAGCGCTTATGAACGCCAATATAGTTGACACAGCGACAGGATTTACAATAATCTGCTTCGCGGCGCCTCTTGCGTGGTTTTTCGGATGGCTCACGATAATATTCGATTACATATTTATGGTCAAAAAATTCAGAAAGCTCTCCCGTAAAACAAATTAAAGCGTTAAAACGCTAAACTTTTTTTGCAAAAACCCTTGACAAATCAAAAAGTCAGTGCTAAACTATTAACATCAAAAACAGAGGAGACTAAAATGAAAGGCAATATGTTCGCAAAGGCATACGCATATTATTACTTTTATTATTATTACGAGGCGTAATATAATAAAGGTGATTTTTGCTGCGAACAAAAGCTTCATTAGGGATCTTTTAAGCGTTTAAGTTTTATAAAACATAGGCGCTCCACAGTAAATTCACTGTGGAGCGTCATTTTTATTTTTAAAATTTTTACATCGAAAGGAATAAACACCATGATTGCAGTACTTAGGCAAGGAACAAACGAACAACAAATAAAAAAGCTTACCGATTGGATAGAAGCTCAGGGACTCAGCGTCCATCTTTCGACAGGACATTACCAGACCATCGTCGGACTTATCGGCGACACCTCGAGGATCGATGAGGATCTTCTCGCAAGCCTTGATATAGTTGAAACGGTCAAGCGCATCTCCGAGCCCTTTAAAAACGCTAACCGCAAATTCCATCCCGACGATTCAGTCATCAAGATTGGAAATACGACCGTTGGAGCTGACGAGCTTGCCGTTATGGCAGGACCCTGCTCCGTTGAAAGCCTCGAACAGGTCGTCGAGATAGCCAAAGCCGTAAAAGCGGCCGGCGCAACTATGCTTCGCGGCGGCGCTTTTAAGCCGAGGACCTCGCCCTACGATTTTCAAGGTCTTGCCGCAGAGGGCATAAAATATCTGCTTGAAGCGAAGAAGCAGACAGGGCTTCCCATCGTCACCGAAATTATGAACGCGAATCATCTCCCCCTATTCGATGAAGTAGACGTAATTCAAGTCGGCGCGAGAAATATGCAGAACTTTGAGCTTCTCAAGGAGCTTGGAAGAACTAATAAGGCTATACTTCTCAAGAGAGGCATGTCCGCGACCATCAAAGAATGGCTTATGTCCGCCGAATACATTATGGCGGGCGGAAACGAGAACATCATTCTCTGCGAGAGAGGAATCCGCTCGTTTGACTCGCAATACACAAGAAACGTGCTTGATATTGCCGCGGTTCCCGTACTCAAGGAGCTGACTCACCTCCCCGTTATCGTTGACCCAAGCCACGCGACGGGCTCATCAAGACTCGTACTGCCTATGGCTCTCGCGTCCGTTGCCGCAGGAGCTCACGGTCTTATGATAGAGGTACACAATAACCCGAAGGCGGCGCTTTGCGACGGAGCGCAGTCGCTCACGCCCGAGCAGTTCGCCGACGTTATGATGTCTGTTAAATCTATAAAGAGGTAAGATTATGAAAATAGGAATTGTCGGTCTCGGACTTATAGGCGGCTCTTTTGCTCGCGCATACCGCCAGTACTCTGATGAAAACTGCGCCGGATTTGAAATCTTCGCGCACAACAGAAGCCGATCGATACTCGATTTCGCTATAATGTCGGGCGTTGTTGACGGCGAGCTTAATGACGAAACAATACCCGAATGCGACGTTATATTCGTCGGTCTTTACCCAAAATCGTCCATTGAATATATGGAAAAGATAGCACCGCTTGTAAACAAAAAAGCAATAGTTATGGATCTTTGCGGTACTAAGACGGAGATCTGCCGCGCGGGATTCGCGCTCGCCGAGAAATACGGCTTTACCTTTATAGGCGGACACCCGATGGCGGGCACGCAATATTCCGGCTACAAATATTCAAGAGCCAATATGTTCGTTGGCGCGCCGATGGTAATAGTTCCCCCTAAATTTGACGATATCGAGCTGCTTGACCGTGTTAAGCACATACTTTTGCCCGCAGGATTCGGAAAGTTCTCCGTTACGACCGCCGAGGAACACGACCGCCTTATAGCCTTTACGTCACAGCTCGCCCACGTCGTATCGAACGCATACGTAAAAAGCCCGACAGCAAGATCGCACAAGGGATTTTCAGCGGGAAGCTACAAGGATATGACTCGTGTCGCGTGGCTCAACGAAAAAATGTGGACGGAGCTTTTCTTTGAAAACAAAGATCCTCTGCTTTTTGAGCTTGACACTATTATCAATTCTCTAACCGAGTACAGAGACGCGCTCCGCGACGGCGACACCGACAAAATGATGAACCTTCTTCGCGACGGCCGTGAGGCAAAGGAGAGTATTGATAAATAAAATAAAAAGGAGTTCAAGTTTATGGTAAAAATCAAAGCTACCGAGACATCAGAAGCACTTTTATTATCGGAAATTCAAAAACAAGCTTTTTTACCGTTATATGAGCGATATCACGACGAGGGAAATCCTTGCCTACGCGGTGTTGAAGACGTTGCTAATCGCCTGAACTCCCCATTCTTCAAATATTTTACAATTTTTGAGGATGAAGAAATCGTTGGCGGTGTTTTATATAAATGTAAAGGAAAAGGACCTTTTTTTGAAAAGCTCAAAGAAGGAGAATATTATCTTCAACGAATTTATATAAAGCCCGAACGCCAATGCCAAGGAATCGCTCAAACAGCTATATTGCTTTGCGAAAAAGATTTTCCCGACGCAAAATTGTTTTCTGTCGATTTTCCCGAAGATCTAATAAAAAACAGAAGATGCTACGAAAAAGCAGGCTTCAAAGATACGGGAAAACGGCTTGAAGCAGAGCCGGGGTTAATACTCGCGTGCTTTGAAAAGCATTTATAATAAAGAAAGGTGTATCGAACGCAAAACGCGTTTGATACACCTTTCTTCATTCAAATGTCCAATTCATATATTGCCTCGGGGTCATTGACGTGTGCTTTTTGAAGCAGGTACTGAAATATTTTACGTCGTTAAAGCCCGACAGCAAGATCACACAAGGGATTTTCAGCGGGAAGCTACAAGGATATGACTCGTGTCGCGTGGCTCAACGAAAAAATGTGGACGGAGCTTTTCTTTGAAAACAAGGATCCTCTGCTTTTTGAGCTTGACACTATTATCAATTCTCTAACCGAGTACAGAGACGCGCTCCGCGACGGCGACACCGACAAAATGATGAACCTTCTTCGCGACGGACGTGAGGCTAAGGAAAGTATTGACAAATAATAACAAAACCGCAGAGAACCTGCGGTTTTGTTGCTTTGTGACCAAATCACGGAATTAAATCCACCAAAGCGGTATAATATAGTTGTAAAAACAAGAAAAGGAGAAACAAAAATGAAAGTAATAAAAGCTAATAAAGAAAATTTTGAATCCATCAGAAACAGCGAAAAACCCGTCCTTCTCGATTTCTACGCCGATTGGTGCGGCCCCTGCCGTATGGTATCCCCCATCGTTGACGAGATCGCCGAGGAGAGAGACGATATAGTCGTCGCCAAAGTCAATGTTGACGAGGAGAACGACCTCGCCTCCGAGTTCGGAGTATTCAGTATCCCGACACTCGTCGTTCTGAAAAATGGAAAAGTCGCAAATCAAGCAATGGGTGCGAGACCGAAGGAAGCTATCCTCGCTCTCTTAGAGGGTTAAGGCGCGCAAACGCTTTTTGTCAAGTATTCTGATGCCCTCGCTTCTTGAAACGGAAACGAGTCCCTCGGACGCGAAATATTTGAGCATTCTCGAAACGACCTCGCGGGCAGAACCCATATATTTGGCTATCTGCTCGTGAGTTAGCTTGACCGTGTCCTTTCCCGTCTTTGATATTTCATCAAGGAGGAATATCGCGAGCCTTTTATCCATACTCATAAAGAGTATCTGCTGCATTACCCACATAAT
>JAZRUP010000159.1:0-15121 GCA_045652645.1 Eubacteriales bacterium
TCCGCAAAGAAGCTAACGAGTTAATGATGATAATAGTGCCATAGTTATTCGCTGAAAAGACAAGCCCAAAATTAGGAATTGAAAATTCCCGATTTTTCGCTTTTCTTTGACGCGAATGGAAGTTTCGCCCGTTGCGACGGGCGACCGGCGTTTCGCCGCCGGCTGGCGAAAAACTTTTGAAAAAGTTTTATCAAAACTTTCAAAAAGGCTTCACCCTGAAAGGTGATATTAGCTTATTCGTAAAGATGCTCAAAGCCTATGTCGAGGATCGATTTGACGTGACCGTCTGCAAGCGAATAGTAGACCGTTTGCGCCTCGCGCCTGAATTTGACGAGATTCGCAATACGGAGCGCCTTGAGCTGATGTGAGACCGCCGATTTCGTCAGCCCAAGCAGAACCGCGAGGTCGCATACGCACATCTCCCTCTGCTCAAGCGCGTGAAGAATACGTACTCTCGTGCCGTCCGCGAACATCTTGAAAAGCTCGGCAAGCTTCAGATATTCCTCGGTGGGGCAAAGCTTGCCGCGTACCTCGTTTACAGCCTCCTCGTGTATTACCTCGCAATCGCATATATGCTTGTCGGCCATATTAATACCTCCATTATTTTAATAATATCGTAGTTGAACAATAGCTCAACTAATAAAAGTATAGCACCGAACGCGGAAAATGTCAATATAAAAGTAAAAAAGACACGCCAAAATTTTTTGGAAATGACGTGTCTTTTTCTTTTTAATTTTTATTTACCGAGAACATCTTTCGCGACTTCGCCGAGACGTTTGCAGCCCTCGACGATCTGCTCGTCGGAGGGGGTCGAATAGTTGAGGCGGAAGCACCTTGATGGCGCCGCCGTGTCGCAGTTGAACGTGGTTCCCGGAACTACGGCGACCTTATATTCGATAGCCTTCTTGACGAACGAGTTCATATCAACGCCGTCGGGAAGGGTACACCAAAGGAAGAGTCCGCCCTCGGGGCGTGTGAACTTGATCTCCTTCGGAAGATACTTTTCAAGGCTGTCTATCATAAGTCCGCATTTGTGGCGGTAGATCGCGCGGATCTTTTCGATATGCGCGTCGATGTCGCACTCCGTCATATAGCGGTAGCAGAGCATCTGGAAGAACATATTCGTGTGAACGTCCTCGACCTGCTTAGCGATAACGAGTTTTGTCGCGATCTCCTCGGGAGCTACGACAAAACCGACTCTCATACCCGCGGAGAGGATCTTTGAGAATGTGGAGCAGTAGATAACGAGCCCTTCGGTATCCATGCTCTTGATCGTGGGAATGTCCTTACCCGCGAAGCGAAGCTCACCGTAGGGGTTATCCTCGATTATCGGGATATTGTATTTCTTCGCGATCTCGTATATTCTGAGGCGCTTTTCGTATGACGTTGTAAGTCCCGCGGGGTTCTGGAAGGTGGGGATGAGGTAGATGAGCTTTGTTCTGGGGTTAGCCTTGATAGCCGCCTCAAGCTCGTCGGGGTCGATCCCGTCGTCGTGAAGCTCAACACCCACGGTCTTAGCTCCGTTTGAGCGGAAGGCGTTGAGCGCGCCGATGAACGTGGGGTTCTCGCAGATAACGGTGTCTCCCTCGTTGCAGAACGCCTTGCACGTCAGCTCGATTCCTTGCTGACCGCCCGAAACGACTACTGTCGTGTCGTTGAATTTATCTCCCGCGTCGGTAGAACGTCCGATGCCGAAGACCTTTTTTTGTCTCTTTGCGATCGCGTTTCTGAGCGGTATGTATCCGTCGGTCATCCCGTACTGGAGCGCCGTGGTCGACGTATTCGCGAAAATATCCGCCGAGAGCTTCGCAAGCTCCTCAACGGGGAAGGATTCGGGCGCGGGGTTACCTGCGGCGAATGAGATTATCGTCGGGTCGGTGAGAGATTTGAAGATCTCGCGTATCGCCGAGGGCTTCAGCGACGCGAGCTTGTCTGAAAATTCGTAATTCATTTTTGTACCTTCTATATTAAAGAGTTTTTATATCGTTGTTTTTGTACGTACAGAATCTTATCGTGTAGCCGTTGGTCACTATCGGCTCGGATTCCTTGACGCATACCCAATTTTCCTTTTCGTCGAGGTTGGGGAAAAATACGGTCGCCTCGCCGTCGGCGTCGACCTTGGTGATCTCAGCCTCGGAGCAGAGATCGCAGAATTGGCGGTACATCATACCGCCGCCGATGATGAAAAGCTCGTCGGGCGGATATTTTTTGATCTCCGTGGCAAGAGCCTCGATAGAACGGCAGATGACAAGACCCTCCTGAGGGGGAATGTCCTTGTCGGAGAGAACTATATTTATTCTGTTTTTAAGCGGCTTGCCTTCGGGGAAGGAGAGCAGAGTATTGAGACCCATAACGACGGTCTTGCCCTTTGTGGTCTCACGGAAGTGCTTCATATCCTCGGGGATGCTGAAAAGCAGGTCGTTTGCTTTTCCAATGCCCCATTTTTTATCTACTGCAACTATTGTTTTCATTTTGCGCCTTTCTTTTTTACTTCTGTAAATTTAATGATCGCCCAAATCAAAGCTTTGCCTTTTCAAAGTTTTTTGAAGATTCTTAAGAAACTTTTTTTCAAAAAAGTTTCTTATGCGGGGTTTGGGGCGGAGCCCCATCGCGTCCCTTTGCGTCCCTAAAAAGACAACCTAAATTTTGGGTGCGAAGTACCTAAAATTTGGGATGTCTTTTCAGCAAAGAAAACTAACGAGTTATGTTTATAATACTGCCATAGTTTATTTGCTGAAAAACCAAGCCAAAAATAAGGTGGACTAAAACTTTTAAAATGCTTCGCGATTAGAGATTTAGATCGCTACGGGGATTTTATCCTCAAGCGTGTGGTATTCGTAGCCCTCAAGCTTAAAGTCGTCCGGCGTGAAGTCATAGAAATCCTTGACGTCGGGGTTCATTATAAGCTTCGGCGCGGGGAAGGGCTCTTTCTCGATCATCTTTTTGACTATCGGTATATGACGGTCGTAAATATGCGCGTCGGCTATAACGTGAACAAACTCACCCGCTTCAAGCCCCGAGACCTGCGCCATCATCTTTGTGAGGATCGCGTACTGAACGACGTTCCAGTTGTTTGCCGTCAGAAAATCGTTTGAGCGCTGATTTAGGATGGTATTGAGCGTATTGCCCGATACGTTGAAGGTCATACTGTAAGCGCAGGGGTAAAGCCCCATCTCGGAAAGATCTGCGTGAACGTAAATATTGGTCATAATACGTCTTGACTGCGGATTGTTCTTGAGATCGTAAAGCACACGGTCTACCTGGTCGAACATTCCTTCCTTATATTTGTGCTTGACACCGAGCTGATAACCGTAAGCCTTGCCGATAGTGCCGTTCTCGTCAGCCCAAGAATCCCAGATATGAGTTTTGAGCTCCGATACACGGTTGGATTTCTTCTGCCAGATCCAGAGAAGCTCGTCGATACTCGACTTCATCGCTGTACGGCGGAGCGTCATAATGGGGAATTCGTGTCTGAGGTCGTAACGGTTGACGATGCCGAACTTTTTAATTGTGTGCGCCGGCGCGCCGTCCTCCCAATGAGGTCTGACATCAAGCGCTTCATCTGAAAAACCGTTTTCGATAATTTCTTTGCAATTTTCAATAAAAAGCTTATCTGCGTAGCTCATAAAAGTCCCCTTTAAATAATTTATAATTAAATACATTATAACATATATCTTAACGCTTTTCAAGCATTCAAAAAATATTTTTGATATTTTATATTTATGATCGCGTAATGAGCGAGGTCCGTTTTTCCCTTTGGATAAAATACTTTACAAAAAAATAAAAGTGTGTTATAATAGAAACAGTGAACGGAGGTGTGTAGAGTGGCATTGCAGGAATCGGGCGAGATGTATCTTGAGGCTATATATGTTCTTTCCGGCAAAAAGAGCGCGGTGCGTTCTGTTGATGTCGCGGAGCATCTCGGATATTCAAAGCCATCGGTCAGCCGAGCTATTGGAATACTTAAACGAGGCGACTATATAACCGTTGGAGCCGACGGTCATATTTTTTTGACTGAGAAGGGAAAAGACGTCGCTGTAAAGCTTTTTGAGCGTCATACGATGCTCTCCTCTCTTCTGGTCTCACTCGGAGTTGACGAGGAGACCGCGACGGAGGACGCTTGCCGTATCGAGCACGTTATAAGCGAAAGCTCTTTTGAGGCGATAAAGAAACATATTCAAAATAAAATTTAAGCTATGAGAATAGATCCTATACTTGAGGCACTCTCGAAACTGCCGCCTCGTGAAGGCGCGTACGTTGTAGCGATAGACGGACGCGCGGCGTCCGGAAAGACCACTCTTGCGCAGCACTTAAAGGAGCTGCTCGGAGCGGAGGTCATCCATATGGACGATTTCTTTTTGCCGCCGATGCTCCGTACGGAGGAAAGGCTCAGACAGGCGGGAGGAAACGTACATTACGAACGCTTTGCCGAGGAGGTCCTGCCCCAAATACGCCAAACGGACGCCTTTTCGTATCGACGTTTTGATTGCGGGAAAATGGAGCTTGACGGCAAACGTGAGGTCAAAGAGGCGAAAATACGCGTAGTAGAGGGGGCATACAGCCACCATCCGTATTTTGGAGAGTACGCCGACTTAAAGGTGTTTTCTGATGTGGAATACGCCGAACAGCTCCGACGTATACGGGAAAGAAACGGCGACACAAAGCTGGAGACTTTTAAAAATCGCTGGATACCTCTTGAGGAAGCGTATTTTTCGGCGTACACCGTCAGGGAGAACGCTGATATTATAATATAAAATACTACATTTAGATAATAATTAAGCTCGGAGCTGCTTTTAACCGCAACTCCGAGCTTTTTCTTTTTTGCTTTTATTCCTCAAATATTCGGCGAAATTAAACAGACCGCAGAGAAATGTCAAGCGATACCGCCGTCGGCGGCGTCGGAAAGATTATTGTAAATTTTAAAAAGTGTCGCGTACATCGGCATAAGGTCTTTTTCTCTGATGCCTGTGTCGGCTGTTTCCTGGATCTTAAGCGCCGTTTCCTCTATCTTTTGCGCGATAGCTGTTCCTTCGTCTGTAAGTGTTATCGGGACGTTATAATTCCGCTTTTTGCCATCATCCTTTTGAGCTATTTTTATGTAACCCTTTTCCTTTAGAAAATCTATCTCTCTTGAGACGAGAGAACGATCTATCATTCTCTGCGAGGCAAGCTCCGCGGACGTAAGTCCGTCGGGATGCTTTAAGAGCTGACAGAGCCAGAAGACATGAACGCTTTTGACCCCAAGCTCCGCGGCGTGATCATTTTTTATCTTTTGAATAGCTTTGTATATGCCCTCAATAAGGAGGGTGAATTCATCAAATCTTGAGGCTTGCATATTAGGTATCCTTTCTTTTAGTCAATGCTTGTGTCTATTTTAAATCTCATTATCTTGCGCAGAGTATTCTTCGGAAATTCCTCTTTTCTTATCTTCAAAATAGAGATCTTCTTATAAGGAACTGCCGTTTTGTTGTATTCGTTCATATAACCCTTGAAGTATTCCTTGATATCCTCGATCCCGTTCTTCTCAAAATATTCTTTGTCGGGATAGATCTCCGCGACGATAGCGTTGTGCTCAAGTCCGCGGCGGCTCTGACCCTCGTAAACCACGATGTCAAGAAGACCGGGGACGGAGATGAATTCGCACTCTATCTCCTCGGGATAAACGTTCTTTCCGTTCGAAAGGATGATGAGGTTCTTCTTTCTTCCCGTGATGGATAGGATCCCGTCAACGAAGGTACCGTAGTCGCCTGTTTTGAAGTATCCGTTCTCGTCGAAGGCTTCTAGCGTTGCCTCGGGGTCTTTATAATAACCGAGCATTACGTTGGGGCCCTTGACCCTTATCTCGCCCTCGCCGTCTGCGTTGGGGTCCGCAATGAAGACCTTATCCTCCGGAATGACGAAGCCGACGGAGCCCGGAACTTGAATTTTGTTTCTGTTTACCGCGATAAGGGGTGAGCATTCGGTGATACCGTATCCGTTAAGAACGGTTATGCCCCACGCATCGTAAGCCTCAAGGATCTCTTTGTTTATGGGCGCGCCTCCGCAGATAACGAGCCTAAGCTCTCCGCCAAATGCCGCGAGAATGGACGAGAAGAGCTTGCGGCGCATATCGATCCCGGCTTTTCTGAGGTTGTTTGAGACCTTCATCATATTTTTGACGAGCTCCTCTTTGCCCTCTTTCTTGATGTTTGCCCAGATCTTTCTGTAGAAGGTCTCAAGATAAAGAGGAACCAAAACGAGATGCTTGGGCTTTTCTTCTCTGAGCTCCTTCTGTATATATTTAAGACCTCCTGATATATAAAGCTCACATCCGAGCGAGAGGTGTCCGAGAAGATTTATGGTTGAGCCGAAGGTGTGGTGAGGAGGAAGAACGGCGACCGCTTTATTGCTGACAGACACGAGCTTCATTCCGTGAACGATGTTCGCTATGATGTTGTTCTGTGAGAGCATAACTCCCTTGCCCTTACCGGTAGTTCCCGACGTGAAAACGAGAAGCGACATCTCGGAGGGGTTGATCCTACAGGTGTAATAAGAATCATCTCCTGCCGCGACGAGCTTTGCACCGTCCGCTCTAATGCCCTCAAGACTGTTTTCATCGATACCGTCAAGAAGGAAGGCTTTCTTTACGGTCGTTCCTTCATAAGAGAGAATGTCCTCGACCTTCTTGGAAAGATCGGCGTCGCAGAATATATATTCGCACTCAGCCTTTGCAACGGTTGCGGCAAGCTCGGCGCCTGTCCAGTCCTTGTCAAGAGGAACGATAACGGAGCCGGATGAGAGCAGGGAGAAGTAGGCGCAAGCCCAGGAATAGGAGAGCTTTCCTATTACGGCAACGTGCTTGCCCGCGATGCCCTTGGAAATAAACGACGTAACGATAGCCTGAACGTCGTCTCGAAGGCGGTTGAATGAAACCTTTGAGGACTTTTTGTCAGAGCCCGACGCGCGGTAAGAATAAGCGATCTTGTCCCCATAAAGCTTTGCAGAGCCCTCAACAAGCTCGCGCACGTTGACGTAATCAACTGTTTTATTGAGTGGATAATTTTTCATTTTTTCTTTTTCCTATCATAAAATAAATGTTTTTTTGCGATGCCAGAGGCATCACAGTTTTGACAAGTCAACATTATACCACACAAATGTTGACTTGTCAATACAAAAATCGAAATTTGTCAAAAATTGCGGTTTTATATATGTTTTTGCCTGCAGCTTTTGCAAAAATATAATGCTTGACAAAAAAACGGAACGGTGATATCATTATAATGAAATTTAATACGTTTTATGCATACAAGCTTGAGAGGTCGATCTTGTTTAGGGGGTGAGCCGATGAAAAAAAGTACAGCCATAATTATTGCGACAGTTTCATTCGCCGCGGTAGCTTTTGCCGCTTTACTTGCGTGGTGGCTTGCGCCTGTATCGTTGCTGGACGATGTTGAGGCGCGTGACGTTTCGCGTATCAGGGTATTTAACGGAAGCACGGGAACGGAATTTTATATTGAAGATGCTATATCAATAGAAAAAATAGTTAACGGTATAAAAAACGCTGAGCTTTATAAGTCGGGCATATCCAAAAACGAGGACGGATTTACGTTCAGCTTGAGCTTTTATAGCGGTGAAACCGTTATTGATGAGCTTATCGTAAACGGCTTTGATACAATAAGAAAAGACCCGTTCTTTTACGAGGACAGAACGGGCGGCTTGCCTTTTGATATCTTAAAGGAGCTTGAGCGTATAAAATAAAAAACAAAGGGTATCTCGAATGAACGATTCGAGATACCCTTTAAAATTTTGATAAGTCTGTCAAAACCAACTTGTTATAAAAATTTCAAGTCCGATAAAAATCAGTATCGCACCGCCGAGGATGCTGGACTTGCCCGCGAGCTTCGTGCCGAATTTTTTGCCTATAAAAAGTCCGCCGAGGCAGATAAAGAACGTCAAAGCTCCGATAATAAGACACGCGACGATAGCCTCTGTGAAATTATGCTCGGAAATAGTGAAGCCTACGGATAGCGCGTCTATGGACGTGGCGACCCCCTGAACTATAAGCCCCAAAAAGCCAACTTTGGGCTTTTCTGAGTCGCAGCCGGGATCTTTGATACCTTCAATGAGCATCTTTCCGCCTATGTACGAAAGAAGAGCCAAAGCTATCCAAGGGATGAATTTTTCAAAAGCCTTGAAATGCTGAGCAACGGTCGAAACGCAGATCCAACCGATCAATGGCATTGCGAACTGGAAAAACGAGAATATTCCCGCCATACAGCACATTCTGCGCTTTTTCATACACGGCTCGTTTAGGCCGTTGGCAAGGGAAACGGAGAACGCGTCCATAGCGAGGCCAATGCCGAGCAGGGCGCTGTTGAGGAAAAATATAAAACCCATTTTAATACCGTACCTTTCGTGATCTTCCGATAATTTTAGCGCAAAAAACAAAAACCCGAGCGTAGCGGACCCGCTATACTCGGAAACTTTATATAAAAAGACTCCATGTATAGCTTAAGTATACATGAGTCTCGCATTTTAAAGCAAGCCAGACCGAAGTCAGTATGTTGACTTGCTACGCGGAAAAACGCGCACGCTACTCCCTCACAAGGATTATATTTACGCAACTTCTGTATTATAACACATTTTTTGGAAAAGTCAATAGTTTTCCGAAAATATTTTGTTGTCAAGAGGATAAGGGCAGCATATACTTTTAATGAAGGAAATTATTGAAAGGTAAACGAGGATATGTGCGCGAAAAGGTCGAAAACAATTATTGGCGTAGCGGTGTTAAGCTTTAGCGCGGGGATACTTGCGGCATACATATTGCCGGGATTTATTGTCGCGTTTCTTGAGTCGGCTTTACTGCTTCTCGCTGGTCTTATGCTTATAAAAAAATGATCTTAAGAGGTGTTTTATGAAGGTTGTTGTGTGGAGGTCGCCAAAATTCTTGAATCCGATATTAAAACGGCTTTTCGGGGGTAAAGAAAAACAAAGAACGAAAAATAAAAAATGACGCGTAATGTCCCGCTGACAAAAGTTTGCGGGACGCTTTTAAGTAAAACTTTTTACTTGCAAGACGCTCTCTCCTGTGGTATAATATAACCGATACGAAAAATTAACGGAGGAGATGTCTTATGGCGAACGTCAAACTTATAAATTTTAACGCGACTGAAATTTCATTCATTAATAATATACAGAGGCCAAATACATTTGAGCTGACGAGCAGATGCTCATATCAAGTGGGGTTTTCGCCGAACAAAAAGCTTTGCCGCGGCGAGATGACCGTTGAGATGTCAAGCAAGAGCGAGAACGAGCCGTTTAAAGTTAAAGTAAAGCTTGTCGGCAATTTTGCGATAGAGGACGATCCTCCGCAGGATGAGGCGCATAAGGCGTCGTACAAGCTCCTTTTTCCTCACGCGAAAGCGCTCATAACCGCGCTGACTGTAGCGGCGAACGTTCCGCCGCTGTTCCTGCCCGACATAAATATTGACGATCAAAGCGTTTATGTGGTGGAAAATCCGAAAAAATAAGTGAAAATTATTGACATTTTCCCGATTGGTGGTATAATATTATCGTAAAAGAGTAAGATCGTCGGCGTTAAGTGATCGGTAGACGGGGAGTTGTTACCGATACGAAGCAACTTGCGCGGTCGTCGGTCTGCATCCCGCTTTATACGGCAATTAGCTGTTTCCTCGGGCCTTTATACCCGATCAATCCTCCTTTTGCCATATTTAGTATGGGAAAGGAGGATTTTTTATGAAAAACAATTCGTTTATTTTTAAAAGCATAAAGTCGCTGACTCTCGCGGCAATGCTGACGGCAATGAGCGTCGTTATCGGTATTTTTTGCAAGAGCTTTCTGAATTTCGGAAACGGACTTTTCAGAATTACGTTTGAAAACCTTCCTATCATTACGTCGGGGATTTTATTCGGTCCCTTTATAGGGGCGGCGGTTGGAGCCGCGACCGACCTTATAAGCTATCTTTTGTCACCGCAGGTATATCCGCCGAATCTCATCGTAACGGCGGGCGCGGCTTGCGTTGGCTTTGTTTCGGGAATTGTTTCTCGCTTTATTATCAAAAAGCACGGGTCTTTCCAGATAATCGTCTCAACAGTGTCGGCGCATATCATAGGCTCGATGATAATAAAATCCATAGGGCTTTATAAGTTTTATGGCTGGGCGATACTGTGGAGGATCCCGATATACGTGGTTATAGCGGCTGTTGAATCGGTGCTTATCTGCCTTCTTTGCAAAAACGCTAATATCAGAAAGCTGTTTAACTGGAGTTAAGTATGAACTACGAAGAAACTTTAGCTTATATACACAAGGTCAGCTGGACGGGAAGCCGCCCGGGACTTGAGCGCATTGAAAAACTTCTATCTCTCCTTGGAAATCCCGAAAAGAAGCTCCGCTTCATACATGTCGCGGGAACTAACGGTAAGGGATCGTTCTGCGCTATGTGCGACTCGGTCTTGCGTAAAGCGGGATATAAAACGGGACTTTACACGTCACCTTATATCGAGAGATTCAACGAGCGCATCACGGTAAACGGCGAAGCCATCTCTGACAGCGAGCTTGCTGAGATAACCACGTACGTCAGAGGCTTTGCCGATACTATGGATGACGCTCCGACGGAATTTGAGCTTATAACGGCGGTCGCTATGGTAGCTTTCGAGAGAAACGGCTGCGATCCCGTGGTGCTTGAGGTCGGTATGGGCGGTCGTCTTGACGCGACGAACGTCATACGTGAGCCGATAATGTCAGTTATAACCGGTATCTCGCTTGATCACACGGCGTTCCTTGGCAACAGCGTCCCCGCTATCGCGAAGGAAAAGGCAGGTATCATCAAGGACGGCGCACCCGTGCTTTACGGCGGCGCTGATGAGGATGCGGCGGCGGTTATCGAAGCCGTGGCGCGTGAAAGCGGCTCGGAATTTTTGAGAACGCCCCGAAACACGTTGACAGTAGATAAGACAGAGTTCACGGGAACTGATTTTACGCTCTCGGGCAGAAAATACCGAATAGGACTTCTTGGAACGTATCAGCCATACAACGCGGCAAACGTCATAACGGCGGTGGACGTCCTGCGCCGACACGGACTTAAGATATCCGATGAGGCGTTGATAAACGGACTTGCCGAGGCAAAGTGGAAGGGAAGATTCGAGCTGCTCTCGACAGACCCTGTGTTCATCAGCGACGGCTCGCATAATCCTGAAGGGATCGAGGCGGCGGTCGATTGCGTAAAGACTCTTTTCTCAGAAAAGGTCATTCTCCTCTCAGGTGTTATGAAGGATAAGGACTATCAGGATATGGCGAGAGAGCTATCGGAGATAGCCTGCTTCGCGGTGACGCTGAAGCCCGATAATCCTCGCTCGCTTGACGCGAAAATTTACGCTGAGGAATTCGTAAGAAACGGCGTTGAAGCCGAAGGCTACGGCAACGTAAACGATGCGGTCAAGAGGGTTGTTGACTTGTCACAAACACTCAAAAAGCCCGTAGTTTCGCTGGGTTCGCTGTATATGTACGGTGAGGTAAAGACCGCGTTATTTAACATATTGAATTGATGTTTATTTGTAAACATTAAAACAAAAAGTGAGTTCGTAACCATCCTCACTTAAATAAAAACTAAGGAGAAAAAACAAAATGAACAGAAGAAAGAGAACTGTCTTTGTCTGTGAAGCGGCGATAATTGCCGCTTTGTACGTAGCCTTAACGTGGCTGTCGACCCTGCTCGGGCTTTCCTCGGGCGCGATACAGTGCCGATTTTCGGAGGCGCTCTGTATTTTGCCGTATTTTACGGCGTCAGCAATACCGGGACTCGGTATCGGATGCCTTATTTCCAACATTATGGCGGGCGGAAATCCGTTTGACATAGCGTTCGGAACTCTTGCGACCGTGCTTGGCGCGATCGTAACGTACGCTTTGCGCAAATTTTCTGCCGGAAAATGGCTGGCAGCGATACCTGCCATAGTCTCAAATACGCTTATGATCCCTTTTGTGCTTAGGTTTACTTACACTTGGGGGGTAGAGAACAGCATATATTATTATATGTTGACCGTCGGTATTGGAGAAGTAATTTCGGCGGGAATTTTCGGAACGGTGTTGATTTTAGCGCTTGAACCGCACAAAAAACGAATTTTTTATTCTGAAAACAATAAAAGATCATAGAATATTATAATAATGAAGGAGAATTTTTATGAAACTTTCAACTCAAACATCAGGAATGTTCCGCAAAATGGGTGAGGATGAGACCCGTAGGATATATGCTGAGGCGGGATACGATTGTGTTGATCTTTCTATGTTTTTCCTTTGCCGAGAGCCCGATAGCGTATGGTGTAGCGACAAATGGGAGGATCACGCGAAGGAGACTCGCAAAAAGTGCGAGGCTTTGGGTATGACTTTCAATCAGGGACACTCTCCCTTCAATTATAAATGGGAGGAAGAGGGGGTTATTGAGAACCTTTTGATACCCGACACGATAAGATCCATTAAAATAGCTGGAGTTCTCGGTATAAAAGACCTTGTGGTGCATCCTTTGCATCACTGGACGTACAAGGGTCACGAGGAGGAGATATTTGAGAAGAATATGGAATTTTACCGCAAGCTGATCCCTTACGCGGAGGAGGAGAACGTCAAAATTTCCGTTGAAAATATGTTCCAGATCGACAAAATACGCAAATATTGTGTCCACGACACCTGCTCGACGCCCGAGGAGATGAACAGATACGTTGATACTCTTAACTCGTTCTCACCCGTGTTTAACGGATGCGTTGACCTCGGACACGCAGCGGTCGTAGGCGAGGAGCCTCAAGATTTTATCAGAAAGGTCGGATCAAGGATCGGCTCGCTCCACGTTCAGGACAACAACTACATAGTTGACCAGCACCAAATACCCGGAGTTGGCAAAATAGACTATGAAGAGGTTATGAAGGCGCTTGTTGACGTAGGATATACGGGTGATTTCACATTTGAGGCGGATTCGTTCCTCAACCAGTTCCCGAGAAAGATGTATCCCGAAGCGTGCAAGTTTATGGTTAAGGTCGGACGTTATTGGATAGGCAGGTTCAATGAGTTGAAAAACGCATGACCGATGCGCTGATCGTAAATAAATAAAAAAACAAAAAGCGAAGCCGTATTCCAATTATGGCTTCGCTTTTATTTGAGACTCAAAAAAATCAACCAAGCAAGAAAAATACAAAAATGGAAAAAAATGTATTAAAAAAAGCGGGGTTTTGTGAAAAAAAAGAGGTAAAGTGATTGACGAAATAAAAATAAAGTATGATAACGAAAGAATGCCCATCTATTTATTGCCAAAATAACGACAAATTTTGCCAAACGATTGATTTTGTTATAGAAATATGGTAATATAAATCACAACCTTTTTGTGAATGGAGAAGGGTACGATCGGGTGCGAATATCCGAAGAAAACAACGCTTTACGCCGCTTCGGGCGGAGCGTGCGTTTTTAGCGTTTCGGATTTCGCTTTTCGTTTCGTGAGCAAGCGGAGCGAACGACGGTCGAATGACGGGCGCGTTTTTCGCGTGGGTCTATATAAATATTTATGTAGCGAACCGCGGCAAAGGCGTTCTGAGTGACACCAAAGCTCCGCCCAATAAAACGGTAAAAAATTTGCAATTTCATTATGGAGGGAAAACAAATGAAAGCAACCAAAAAAATGCTGTTATTCGCATTTGTTGCGGCATTGATAGTTACAATGTTCGCTGCTTTTGCAATAACTGCAGCTGCTGCCGAAATAACCCTGACGGTTGATACCAACGCGGTTGTCGGCGAAATTACATACGGTGACACGTATACTTCCCCTACGAAAAATAATGTCACTGCTACGGCCGGTACACAGTATTATTCCGGTCTGACAGACGCAACCTTTGCTCTGTATAACAGTGATGCTACGGAAGCATACGATCTCAGCACCTATACCGGTCATATTAACGCCGGAACTTATTATCTGGCGATAAAGACAGGTACGCTTGACGGCGGAACTATGACGTTCTCATATTCTGTCATTGGCGGCGGTGCTATAGTAGGTCAAGCAACGCTCGGAGAACATGTGTACTCTTCGAACCCTGTTGCGGTCAAGGTAAATCCCAGAGCATTGACAATTACTGTTAATTCTCTTGCGGATAGAGCATATAACGGTACAACCGTTATTACAAGAGATATGCTTGCTGCTTATACCTATACGAACGCAGCAACGGGCGATGAGACAAAGCTCGACGCGTTCACAGTAGATGCAACATATAGCGGCAAGGACGCAGGTACGCAAAGCGTTGCGTCTATGAACATCACTCTTTCGGACGATATGAAGGATAACTACATCCTTACTGTCGCCGACACGGCTGCTCTTACAGGAACTATCGTTCCCGCAAAGCTTACGGTCTCTCTTAAGGATGCCGATAAGGTATATGACGGAACGACAGATGTCGATCTTACTTCTACAAATCTTGAATATGTAGTAGAAGGACTTGCCGATAAAAACAAAACGTACGATGTCGACGGCGCAGCCTTTACAGGTTCTCTTGTTGCTGCATCGATCACCAAGAACGTTGGCAAATATTCTGTAACCAACCACGATCTTGCTCTTGCTGACAACGGAACAACTTTCGATGCTTCTAACTATGAGCTCGTTGTTCCCGGATCTCTTGAGTTTGAGATCACAAAGAAGCCTATCGAGGTAACGTTCGCCAAGAACGATCTCGTGTTCAACAATGCTGATCAAATTGTTGACATCGCTTCCGCGATCAATGAGTTGCTCGTTGGCGGTGACTCAGTTACAGCTTTTGAAGTAACTACTACTGCCGATGACAAGGGCGTTTATACTTACGCAGGCGGAAAGGTTTTTCTTCCCACGTCTCCTGACGTTCTTAATAACTATGATATCGCTTGGGACATTACCCTTGAGATCAATGCTCTTGAGATCACGGTTGCTCTCAATGCTGATTTGAACAATGTGTACATTGGCGACGTACAGGGTATTACTGATAACAATTTAACCACTTTCCTTTCCTACACCCCCGCAATTTCAGGTGAATATTCCGTTGAGATTAATACAACAGGCAAGGATGTAGGAGACTATTCCTTTGCTAACGGAACGCTTCTTCTTGGCACGGTTTCCGTTATGGACGGA
>JAZRUP010000160.1:0-2684 GCA_045652645.1 Eubacteriales bacterium
CGCCATAAACGCCGCAAAATCGTGATGACCGATAAAGCCCTTTGCCGCCTCCTTCATAGCAGCTACGTCAAGGATCCTCGGCAAATGCCACGCTCTGCCTGCGAGAAAAGCATCTCTCTCGGGTCGCGTGTGAATTTTATAAATATATTCTTTGCTTTTTACACTGTATCTCGGGTGGAACTCGCTGTCGACAGTCTCCGCAGAAAAAACGGAAACGTCGTCAGGCAAAAACGTATTCAGAGCCCTCGGTATTCTGTCAAGCGGAATTGTTGTAAATATTCCCTGCTCTCCTTTTTGGCTGACCGTCGCGCAAAAGCAATTAGCGTGTACTCCGCTGTCCGTTCTGCTGCAACCTGTTATATCACAAGGAAATCCGAAAAGCCGTTCTGACGCCGCCGTCAGCGTTTGCTGAACAGATCTTCCGTTTGCCTGCGCCTGCCAACCGCAATAATTAGTGCCGACAAAAGATAGTTTCAAAAGTATTTTCATATTACATCGAATATCCTATGCCGAATTTTACGGCATAAATATTTATAAGAACGATAGCCACGCCGAAAATCACCATAAAGGCAATGGCCAAAAAGTCCGACGTTCTCATATGAGTGACCGTCATTTTGGTTCTTCCCTCTCCTCCGTGATAGCAACGGCATTCCATCGCTGTTGCAAGCTCCTCCGCGCGTCTGAACGACGAAACAAAAAGCGGAACGAGTATAGGAAGAAGCGCCTTGATCCTCTTTATAAGACTTCCGTTTGTGAAATCCGCGCCCCTTGCCTTCTGAGCCGACATTATCTTATCAGTTTCATCAACGAGAGTGGGGACGAAGCGTAATGCTATAGTCATCATCATCGCGAATTCGTGAACCGGAACCTTTATTTTTTTGAGAGGCCAAAGCAAACGTTCGATCGCGTCGGTCAGCTGGATCGGCGTCGTCGTATAAGTCAGGAAAAGTCCTGTACCCACAATAAGCACCATTATTCTGACCGCCATAAAGATCGCGTTGTAAATGCCCTCAACGTATATTTTTATAAATTTCCACTCAAAGAGAAGTTTCTCTCCCTGAGTCCAAAAAATATTTATCGCGACTGTAAATAACATTATAAAGAATATTGCTTTTAGCGAACGAAGAATAACCCTAAAAGGTATTCTTGATATTGCTATAAGCGCTATCGCCGATAGGAGCAAAAGCCCGAAGGATATGACGCTCTTGCAAAAGAAAGTGCAAAAGATATATACTATCGCAAGCAAGACCTTCGTTCTTGCGTCAAGTCTGTGAATCGCCGATTCAGCCGCGTAATACTGTCCAAATGCTATACTTTTCATTAGATCTGTGCTTTCTTATCAAATAATTTCAGAAGCGCCTCTCTTGCCGCCTCGACCGTGTAAATTTTATCGTCTATCTCTATTCCGCGTGATCTTAATATCATCATAAGCCTTGTTATATGAGGAATATCAAGACCAACATCCGAAAGCTCCGCGGAGCGTGAGAAGACCTCATCGCGAGTTCCCGCCATAATAACCTTTGCATGCGCCATAACAATAATATTATCGCACCATCTCGCCATATCTTCCATACTGTGGCTGACGATTATAACGGTCGCGTTTCTTTCTTTTTTATAAGAATCTATCATTGAAAAGATGGATTCCCTTCCTTCGGGATCAAGTCCCGCGGCAGGTTCATCAAGAACCAAAACGTCCGGCTCCATAGCCATAACACCCGCGATAGCCGCGCGGCGTTTCTGACCTCCGGAAAGATCGAACGGTGATTTTTCAAGCTCCGCAGCGGAAAGTCCGACTATCTTTGCCGAGAGCTCAACCTGTCTTTTTATCTGCTCGTCGGTCATCCCCATATTTCGAGGGCCGAATGCTATGTCCTTGGCAACGGTTTCCTCAAAAAGCTGATATTCGGGATACTGCATAACAAGACCGACTCTCTGGCGTATCTTGTTTATTTGCTTTGGCTTTGACCAAATATCCTCGCCGTCGAGAAATATTTGACCTGAATCCGGTTTAATAAGTCCGTTGAGCATCTGAACAAGCGTAGATTTTCCTGAACCGGTGTGACCTATAAGTCCCGTCGTTTTGTTAGCCTCAAAACTTATGTTTATATCGTTGAGAGCAACGGTTTCATAAGCCGTGTCAGGAGAATATCTGTATGTTATATTTTCAAGTCTGAGCTTATCCATTTTTGCCTCCCTCAAGCGCCGCGCATATCATATCAGCGCATTTTTCGGGTGTTGTGCTGTCACCCACAAGCTCAACTCCGTTAATTCGAAGCTCACGTATAAGTTCAGAGCACTGAGGAAGATCAAGCCCCGCGCCGCGTATTTTCTCAGAGTGAGAATAGACCTCCTCGGGAGTTCCGTCCATTATTACCTTTCCCGCCTCCATAACGACGACCCTCTTGGCGCGCACCGCTTCTTCCATATAGTGAGTGATAGTTATTATGGTTATTCCCTCTTCTCGGTTGAGCTTTTCCATCATATAAACAACTTCCTTGCGTCCGACAGGATCGAGCATAGCTGTGGATTCATCAAAAATAATGCATCGAGGACGCATAGCAATAATTCCCGCTATAGCGATCCTTTGCTTCTGACCGCCCGAAAGTCTGTGCGGCTCGTGACGGGCATATTCCGTCATTCCGACAGTCCGGAGCGCAGCGTCAACGCGCGTTCTGATCTCGTCC
>JAZRUP010000161.1:0-4131 GCA_045652645.1 Eubacteriales bacterium
TTGGCCTCCGACTTGGTGTTGTCAACTTCCTTGTCGTTAAAGTATTCCGTTCCGTAGCCGAGAGCGTAAACGGGCACGTTCTGCGTAGAATGGTTAGTTGTCGTATAAGCAAAAGTACCGTCGGCTTTCTTCGTTATTCCGCCCGTTTCGTGGTCGGCGGTAATTATAAGCACCGTATCGGGATGGCAGATAACGAATTCTATAACGTAAGCAATAGTGTCATTGAATCGCTCAACCATATCAACACATCCGGTCCTGTCGTTAGAGTGGGATCTCTTATCAATATGTCCTTCCTCTATCATAATAAAGAAGTTCTCGCCATTTTGGGAGATCCCATTAAGCGAATTCGCCGTTATTGTTTTAAGAGACGTTATCGAGCCCTGACAAATATCAATACTTTTGTTATTTATGAGTTCATTTATTCTGTTTTGAATTATGGCCGTATCGTTTCTGGACTTATGGTGTATAAGAAACGCGCTCGGTGTCGCGCCCGTGATAGCGTCGGTCGTGAGTACCGCCGTATTCGCTCCCCTCATATGCGCAAGCTCGCGTATATTGGGCATAGCGTTCTGCTCCGGTGTCACTCCTATATAACCGTTAACAGTCTTGTAGCCGGACGATAGAGCCGTGCCGCCCGCCGCGCTGTCGGTAGGTTCGGAAGGCTTCTGCGCCGTTGTATATGAGCCCGTGTAAGCGTTACCCTTATTGGTCATATACTCAGCGTAGAACGCCTCGTTTGTATCGGCCTTGAACATATCGACCGTATTAAAGCCCATACCGTCGCCGATCATATAAACTACGTTCTTGGCTTCTTTGAATTCAAATTTCTTTGCGATGGGTTCCGTGGGAATATCGGTAATGTTAACTACATTTCCCGTACCTTCCGATGGGAGCTTCCCGATGATAGTACCGGCTCCGCCGCCGACCCAAATATCATCTCCCCGGCAAACTATCTTATTTTTGCTCTTATATAGTATGTATTCGCCCTCTCCCGTCGAAACGGAAACGTTTGACTCCGAGCGATTAGTATCGCCTATGAGTATTTCATACTCGGTCTCCTCAACCGTATCCTTTGAAACGGTCAGCGCGCCAACTCCGTTGTTGGCGAAATAATCAGACAAATTCTCAGCTGCGTATTGCGTCAAAACATCCGCGTTATCGGGTATGATTATCTTATAATTCTCGATGCTTACTCCGTCGATCATAACCTTTTTCAAAAGCTTATCGGTCTTATAATACGTAAGCTCCTTTGAAAGAGATATGGTCTTATTCTCGGGATCGATATAAGTTTCAACGAAATACTCAAGAGCTTCCTCAACGCAAAGATCATTGAAGCCTATAACGTAAACGCTCTCGCCTTTGGCTATTACGCCGTACTCGTCCTTAAGAAGCTCATTCGTCAAAGCAACGCTGTCCTCACGACAGGTAAGACCTATAACTATTTCCTTTTCTGCCTTTGCGTCCGTGTCGGAAACCTTTATGAATTCTTTGCCGAGCATATCCTTAACGTCACTGTTAAATGACGTGACTGCCTGCGTCAAAAAGCTTGACGGTTCTGCGGGGACTACGAGCTTATACTCCGAAATATTATCTGCGTTTATTTCTATTTCCTCTTTAGCCTCCGGACTCTCATCTGAAGCGTTTGAGGGTGGGAGTGTTGCGGAAGCAACTTCCCCGTTTCCCGTACATCCGACGAACATACCGAGAAGCATAGTAAGCATCAGCAACAGCGCTAAGATCCTTGCTGAAAATTTCATAAAGCATCTCCTGTGTTTAATATATTTACATTAATTTTATCACTAAGTAACTGCTTTGTCAATATTTTTAAATTGACAAAACATATTTCCAGTGACAGCATCAGCGCAAAAAGCGTAAGCAACGCCCGAGCCCCTGCTGTCCTCGGCATTTTTAGCGCCGCTCGCGACGATATGGGTAACAAAGAAACGGCTTTCAGGAGAGCATCATTTAACGAATATATCAACGCGTGAAAGCCTGTTCCCGTCAATATCCGATTCTTTCATCGAAACGGAGGCGAGGGACTGGCTTTCATAAGTTTTGTAATAATATATCCCCTTCTCCGTGTCAACGCACGAAGAATAAACGGTCTTTTCAAAGCCCCCGTCAAGCCTTACGCAGCCCTCTACCATCTCAACAGACGAGAGTATATGGAAAAGCTGTACGATGTTTTCTTCGTCTATTTCCTTGGCGGCCGCATTCGCGCGAACAAATGCCGATCTAACAAATCTTGAGGCTGACGAAAAATCACCGGGAAGCCCCAAGGCTCCCATACCACGACTGTACGGCGTTATCAAAAGTTTTTCGGAAAACCTGTTCTCCGGCTCACTTGACGAAAGCCCCATATAATTCGAGATATTATATTTATGGTACGGAAACGGCGGATTGTTTGTCAGCACCCTAAAAGGATCGTCGTAAACGAAGACCCCGTCGCGCATAGGCTCGACCGCTATACATTTTTCCTTGTCCGCAACAATAAAATGAAGCTCGGTTAAAGGCAGCTCCGAGCTGAACGGAATATTTATAAAATTGATCTTTTTAATATATCCTATTGCCTCAGCCACACTTTTGCATCTTGCAAGTAACCACGGTATAAACTCATACGGTGCGAGATTAACGGCATCCTTCTTCGGCTCTCGATAAACAGCGTTTCCGGTAAAATTCAGAGCCGCCGCAGCGACTCCGTGTTCGTTGACCGCGTCGTAAAACAGCGGATATCCGCGCTCGACAGTAGCCATACCGATAATGGCGTTATGCCTCGTTACAGCAGGCATTTTTTTAAACACTAAATTATAATTACGCGGAACTGTCGTAACTTCTTCCTTATAATGATATTCCAGATCGAGATTACGTCCAAAATATCGAGATCTTTCTCCCCAACTCACCGCAGTACACATAAAATCACCTCTTTAAATTGCTTATAAAGAGTTTTCCCAAAATTGCCGAAACAATCCGTGTAAAAAAGCGATTCGAAAAATCGAATCGCTTTTTTTATTTATATCTTATTTGCAAAACTCGTTGTATATCGCTCTTATAGCGTTCTCGTAATCGTTCTCGTCAACGCCGAGAATAATGTTGAGCTCACTCGAACCCTGATCGAGCATACGGATATTGACGCCGGCAGATGATACAGCTGTCAAAACTCTCGCCGCTGTTCCCTTTGATTTGACCATACCGCGTCCGACGACCGCCAAAAGCGCAAGTCCGTCCTCAACGTGAAGCACGTCAGGTTTTACTTGACGCGTGATAGCTGACAATATCTTCTCTCTGGAAGGCTCAAGTGCATCCGTCGGAACGATAACGCTCATTGTGTCTATTCCCGTGGGAAGATGCTCAAAGCTGACTCCGTGCTCCTCAAGTACCTCGAGCACGCGTCTGCCGAATCCAAGCGTGGAGTTCATCTTATCGGACTCTATCGTGATAACGGAGAAGCCCTTATGACCCGCAACGCCCGTAATGATCTTCTCTCGGTCAAAATCAGACGTGGAATCAACTATCATAGTACCGGGAGCCGACGGGTCGTTGGTATTTCTTATGTTTATCGGAATATTCGCAGCCTTTACGGGGAAGATAGCCTCATCGTGAAGCACCGTCGCGCCCATATATGACAGCTCGCGAAGCTCGCGGTATGTAACTGTCGATATGGGGTGAGGATCGTCAACGATCCTGGGGTCTGCCATCATAAATCCCGAAACGTCCGTCCAGTTCTCGTAAAGATCAACGTCAGCGGCGCGCGCGACGAGGGAGCCCGTAATATCGGAGCCGCCTCTTGAGAATGTCTTGATAGTTCCGTTGGGCATAACTCCGTAGAAGCCGGGAATGACCGCGTATTCGTGCTGCTTCAGCTCCTCGCGAAGCGCCTCGTTGGTCGCCTCCGCGTTAAACGTTCCGTTCTCATTGAAGAACACCACGTTTTCAGCATCGATAAAATCGAACTTAAGATATTTCGCGAGGATCAAACCGTTGAGATATTCTCCTCGGCTCGCGGCATAGTCGCGTCCCGCCCTGTGAAGCATCGCGTTCTTGACGTATTCAAGCTCGCCCGAAATATCGAAATCGAGCCCGAGCTCTTTTATGATGGAGTTGTATCTGTCGCATATTTTAGCGAACTGAGCG
>JAZRUP010000162.1:0-16458 GCA_045652645.1 Eubacteriales bacterium
CCCTAAGACCGCTTGGCCTCCGACTTTATTATTCTATATAAAATGATATAATATTTATATAAACTTGCTTGGAGGTGCTTTATGGAGTTTAAAGTCGGCGCGGACAGTGACGGTATACTGCTTCGCTCATACCTAAAAAAAATATCTCTTTCAAATAAGCTCGTTGCGCACCTTAAAGCTGTCGAAGGCGGGATAACCGTCAACGGAGATAACGTTACAGTAAGATATACTTTAAAGTCGGGCGATATCTTGCGCCTTGCCATTGAGGATACGGAATCAAGTGACTCTATCGCTCCCGTAGATCTACCCCTCGACATAATTTACGAGGACGAGGATACCGTTGTTTGCAATAAGCCTCCGTTTATGCCTACACATCCCTCTCACAACCATTTCGATGATACACTGGCCAACGCTCTCGCTTTTTACTATTCAGGCAAGCCCTTTGTTTTCAGACCCGTAAACAGGCTTGACCGAAACACAAGCGGTACCGTGCTTATAGCAAAAAACGCGCGCGCGGCGGGAATACTTTTTTCGGAGATGAAAAAGCGGAATATTGAAAAAACATATCTTTCCGTCACCGAAGGAGAATTCTCCGGGAGCGGCATTATAGAAAAACATATGTGCAGAACAGAGGCGAGTATAATCGTACGCCGTGTGTGCGATGAAAACGAAACGGGAGCGCAGTACGCTAAAACCGAGTATGAGGTATTGGAGTGCGGCAACGGACTCTCTCTTGTTCGTCTCAAGCCTCTGACAGGCAGAACACATCAGCTTCGCGTTCATTTAGCGTCAATAGGACACCCAATACTCGGAGACGATATTTACGGAAACGTAAGCGAGATAATAGCCCGTCAGGCACTCCACGCGGAAAGTCTTATTTTTTCGCGTCCGTCAGACGGAAAAAGGATAGAAGTCAAAGCACCTCTGCCAAATGATATAGAAAAAGCGGTGAGACGCATAAACACCGATCAGTTTTCGGAGAAAATATGATGTTTAAAAAGAAACCAAAAGAAGAACGAGTCGATATAAAGGAAAAAAGCGAAAAGCGTCAAATCGATCTAAAATTCGGTTGGGGCTGGAGGATCATTTACATTTTACTCGGCGTTTCGGCAGTAATTTACATTATAGCCGTCATTTCACCAAGCTTTGCGGATTTTTTTAACAGATATATCGCATCGTTTGTCAGAGGCGCGCTTGCTGTGTTTTCAAACCTTTTTCCGTTCTCTCTCGGCGAGATCCTGCTGATACTGCTCATTCCAATGATAATACTCGCGGTTATCGTCGCGGTAAAATACCATTGTGATTCCTGGAAGCATGTTTTATATTTTTCGGGAAAGCTTTTCTCGTCAGTCGCAATAATGCTGATACTTTTTGTTTTCACGCTCGGAACGGGATACCACGGTTCTCCGCTTGATCATAAGCTCGGGCTTGAAAAGAAGAACGTAACCAAGGAAGAGCTTCGTGAGACCGCAGATATACTCACAGAAACCGTCAACGACCTTGCGGACGAGGTCGAATTTGAACACGAAAGCTTTTCCGTTATGCCCTACTCTCGTGACGTGATGAACAACAAGCTGATGGAGGCTTACAATAAAGCCTGTTTCAAATACGACTTTATCCCGAGAATGTACAGCCGAGTCAAACCCGTTATGATGAGTGAGCTTATGAGTTATACTCATATTACCGGAGTGTATTCATATTTTACCGGAGAGGCGAATATAAATATAGCCTTCCCCGATTACACTATCCCCTTCACCGCCGCGCACGAGCTTGCGCACCAGAGAGGCATTGCGAAAGAGGATGAAGCAAATTTTGTCGCTTTCCTCGTTTGCTTGGAATCGAATGACCCATATATCAGATATTCGGCATACGCTTCCGTGCTTGAATACGTTACAAACGCGTATTATACTGCCGACAAGAGCGAGGGGCATACCGATTATATCGAGCTTATTCTTTCTCTCGATGTAAAAGTACGATATGAGCGACACGCTTACAGCGAATTCTTCAAAAAATACAAGGATAATATAGCCGCCGATATTTCCGGCATTACAAACGACATCTATCTCCAATCTCAAGGGGTCTCCGAGGGTTCCGCAAGCTACGGAATGGTCGTTGACCTCGCCGTTGCGTATTATAAATCGAAGCCGTGAGCTCCGAGTAAACTTTTTTAACTTTACGCATATAATATCTAATAGAAATTTTCAAAAAGCGGTTTATTTTTTTGAAGTTATATGTTATAATAGTATTGTACCCAAATTGATGATAAAAGGAATCTATATATGAACAGAATTTCAATCAATGGAGGCAGACCGTTAAACGGTTCCGTGAAGATAAGCGGCATGAAAAACGCCGCCCTCCCTATAGTCTTCGCAACAATAATAACCGGCTCGGAATGTATCATTGAGAACATTCCGCCCGTTAACGACGTCCTTTTGTCACTTGAAATAATAAGAGAAATGGGAGCTGAGGTCGAATTTACCGACATCTTCCAGACGACCGTCAGAATAAACACAAAAAATCTTAAGCCATGCACATCTCACAGAGATATAGTTTGCCGTATACGTGGTTCTATTTATCTTGCCGGCGCTGAGCTGTCCCGATTCGGAGTGTCCGATGTTGCCCTTCCCGGAGGTTGCAATTTCGGAAAACGCCCGATCGACCTTCACGAAAAGGCGTTTAGAGCTCTCGGTGCCGACGTTTATTCGGACGATGAGCACTTGACCTGCAAAGCCGAGAACGGACTTAAAGGCACGACAATTTTCTTTGACACGGTTTCAGTCGGCGCTACCATAAACGCAATGATAGCGGCTGTCTTCGCGGACGGCACGACTGTGCTCGAAAATGCCGCACGTGAGCCCCATATCGTTGACGTAGCAAACTTCCTTAACACCTGCGGCGCGAATATTATGGGAGCGGGAACCGACACCATAAAGATCAAGGGTGTAGATGAGCTTCACGGTTGCGAGTCCTATACAATAATCCCCGATATGATAGAAGCGGGTACATATATGGCGGCGGTTGCCGCAACGGGCGGCTGCGTCAAGGTCGAGAACATAATCCCGAAGCATCTTGACTGTATTTCGTCAAAGCTTATTGAAATGGGCGCAAGAGTTGACGAGGAGGACGATGCCGTAACCGTTACGGCTACAAGACGCCTTCGCCCGATAAGCATAATAACGAAGCCCTATCCCGGATTCCCGACAGATATGCATCCGCAGTTCAGCGCGCTGTTCTGCACTGTCACGGGCGAGAGCACAATGATAGAAAGGATCTTCCAGAACCGCTTCCGTTACGTTGAGGAGCTAACAAAAATGGGCGCCAATATTACGGTCAACGGAGACGCGGCGAAAATAGACGGAACGAATCCTCTTCACGGCGCGACCGTAAAGGCGGTCGATCTGCGCGCCGGCGCGGCGCTCATAATCGCGGGCCTTGCCGCAGAAGGAAAGACGGTCATAACCGATGTTGAGTCCATTCAGCGCGGATATTGCAATATCGTCAAAAACTTTCGCGAGCTCGGCGCTGACATTGAGGAAAACAATTTCGCGCAACCGATACTTATAGAGGAATAATACTTAAATTGGGTGTCTCAAATCTCCGATCCGGGTATATATTTGGGTTCTTGACGGACTCGCAAAATATATTGATAACATAAAGATACAGAAAACTCACGAGATTAAATTCAAATTATAACATCCCATCAAAAAAACGTGCCGATTAAATATCGACACGTTTTTTTAGTTTAATTAGGCCAGTCCGAAAATTTTTTTTGAAGGCAATTCGCACCGCAGGAAGAAAAGCGAAAGCGTAGTTTCTCCTACGTCGAGCTGCTTCCGAGGAGCAACGCCGCATTCGGAAATTTTAGCGGACTAACATATTTTTATTTCTTAAGCGCCTGATCGAGCCAAACACAGCCAAGGCTGAACGCCTCGTAAAGCCCGTCCTTTGAGCCCTGCTTGATTATCTTGCCGGGATCTTTGGAATCAATGATCTGGATAAGTATCTTGTCCGGGATATCGTTGCCGCCCGATTTCTTATATGACATTATCTCAAGTATCAGTATGCATTTCTCGCTCATATCGCCGTAGCAAATGGTATCTCCCTCGCGAACGAGAGGCTTCCCCTTATATTCAAGATACTTGCCCGAAACGAGTTCTTTGTTATCAATATTCATTCTGCGTATCTCCTAACTAATTCTTTATCTATAATAGTTTACCACATATTGTCCGATAAGTCAATCATTTTCTGAAATTTTAGGTCGTCTGCGTAAAAACTCGTTCGATTTTAAGCTTTTTGGCAAACTCAAAGTGTAAAGCGCGTCGAGCTTTGCGGACAGCTCCGCCTGACGTCCCGCGGGCGCGTCTGCGGGTTTCGTTACTATTTTGGGGGCTGTGTCGGGGATCTTACTCAAGAACGCCCTTCCACGCCTATTTGCCGCCAAAAGGACTGTGTACTCTGGCGTACGGCGCAGATCGTCAACCGTTACCCCCGTCATGCAGTAAAGCGCCGCGCGGCGTATTCTCGCGTCCGTATAACGTTTCGTTGCCGCTTCACGGTAAAACTCCTCAAGGCTCGTCGCGTTTTTTGCGGCGGATATAAGCCTACGTCCAAGTCCGTCAGATGCGTCGGCTATATTATCAAAGGCATCAGCCTCGGCAAGTCTGAAAAACGAGAGGATCGCCGTCTCAAGCTTATTTACGTCCGACGGAAAAAGTCCTTCGTCTTTCGCTCGCGTAAAGCACTCCGACACTGACTTCGGCATATATGAAAATGCTTTGTCAAATTCATTTTTTTCAAAAAGCCATCTGATCGACGTTGCCGACGGATATTCGTTATCTCCCGCACAGGTATCGGAATATCCCGCCCCCTCGCGTTTTACCGTTGAGAGCTTCATGCCCGTTTGAGCTTTTATAGCTGCACGGCAATAGGATACACCAAGCATATCGTTGGGACTTGTCGGCAATTCCCTGCCCGTCAGCGACAGATACGCTTTCGCATATGCCTCGGCTGAGCCCGTTTCGGGATTCGCCTCAAGTATCTTTCTGTACTCCAGAGCATATTCATCGGATGCCGTGACCGCGGCAGCTTCAATCAGAAGGTCTATATCTCCGCACTCACTTCCAAAATTAAGCTCATCAACTCCGAGGGAAGCTAAAATACAAACTCCCGCCGCGGCAAAATATTCTGCGGCAGAGGACGAATAAGGGTACGGCAGCTCAAGCACGAGATCAGCTCCCGACGCAAGCGCCGCCTCTGCCCTTACGTATTTATCAGCGCAGGCAAAGCAGCCTCTTTGTGTCGCGTTACCGCTCATAAGACAAACTACCGTATCCGCGCCGTTTTTCCTTGCCAACTCTATCTGCCGAAAATGGCCCTTATGAAAAGGGTCGTATTCGCAAATTATACCTACTACCATAACCGTTTGGTATCCTTCCGTTATCATTCAAAAGGGCTGTCGGAAATATCCGTTACAGCCCTTTATTTTTATGATGTTTAAGCTTATTTCTTCTTGAAGAAGCTATTCATATAGTCCTCAAGATCCTCGTCGTCGTCATCGTTGGTCTCTTCGCGGACAACGGCCTTCTTTGCGCTTTCTGCCGAAGGCTTCTGAACGGCGTTACGAGCGGAATCCTCCGGTTTCTTATTAAAGCCCGTAGCGATAATGGTTATACGCATCTCGTCATCAAGCTCGGGATCAAACGCGACACCCCAAATGACGTTCGCGTCGGGAGATGCCTCATTTGCTATCATTGTAGTCGCAAGGTCGGTATCCTCAAGTCCGACATCGGGCGACGCTGTAATACTGATAAGTATACCCGTAGCGCCCTTCATAGTTGTTTCGAGCATCGGGCTTGAGATAGCGGCTCTCGCAGCGATCTCCGCTTTATCCTTACCGCTTGCCGAGCCTACACCCATATGAGCATAACCCGCATCCTTCATAACGGAGGTTACGTCAGCAAAGTCAAGGTTAATGAATGAAGGAACAGTGATAAGCTCGGAAATACTCTGAACTCCGCGACGAAGAATATCATCAGCTATCTCAAATGCGTTTGCAAGAGTTATTCTTGTATCGGAAACCTGCTTCAATCTCTCGTTGGGGATTATAACAAGAGAGTCAACGTACTGGCTAAGCTCAGAAATACCGCTTTCCGCCTGATCCATTCTGCGCTTACCTTCAAAGGAAAACGGCTTTGTAACAATACCAACGGTAAGTATTCCCATTTCCTTTGCGACACGGGCAACGATAGGAGCAGCTCCCGTTCCTGTTCCACCGCCCATACCTGCGGTTACAAACACCATATCCGCGCCGGAGAGGATCTCTTTGATCTCCTCGATAGATTCTTCAGCCGCACGTGCTCCGATAGAGGGGTTAGCACCGGCGCCAAAGCCCTTGGTGATCTTCTCACCGATAACAAGCTGTGTCGTCGCGTCAGAGCGGCGGATAGCCTGTCTGTCAGTATTGATCGAAATAAAGTCTACTCCACGGATGTTAGTGGAGATCATTCTGTTAACGGCATTGTTTCCGCCGCCGCCGACACCTATTACTTTTATGCACACACTGCATTCCAGGGTATCGTCATGTTCAAAGGTCATTTGTGAATCCTCCCGAATTTATGTATTCTTAATTTTTTAACATTTTAGTACAGCAGCATCAAGAGCTTTTCATACTCAAATTGCCACTTTACACCTATACTCTTATAGTATAATATTTTTTTGCATTTTTTGCAATACCTTTTTTGAAAAAATATGTTATTTTTTCAAAAATATTTTTATATATAGGTGTTATAAGGGAGGGGTCACACCATATTTTGTGTTTTTACGACAAAATATGAGTTTAGTCAAGACTATCGGGTTCACTTACTATAGCTCTTGTTCCGTCAGAAACGTCTATTTTAATAAATCCTATATAATCTCCGTCTATATGTCTTTCTTCAAGTATCTCGTATGCGAGACGCATCTGATTATCTATGTTTTTTATATCAGGCTTTCCGAATATTATTCTGCACTTTCCGTAAAAGTCGATATACGCTCCCTCAAATTTGCTTTTCAGACCAATCGCCGTTATAGCTTCCGCATACTCCTGCCCGTAAAAATAATCGAGCATTTCTTTAACATATTTGTTTTTATCCGCCTGTCCGTATTCAACCGTTTTGCCGAGAACACAGGTTTCAATATCAAGATACGGCAATTCTATATAAACAAGCGAACTGTCTTTAAGAGGATCAACAGAGCTTTTATAGTTAATAACACGAAGATCCTTAGAAAGAATAAAGCAATCATTTGAGTTTTCCGTAAGCTTCATATAATAATGATCTTTGTCCGACTCGACCTTTATAACTATCTTTGAAAACCAGAGCCTTGTCACTTTAACCTCTCTTATATAAGGTAATTTTTCAAGTATCTTACTTTCTATCTCATCGGGGTCCTTTGAAAACAAAAACTCATCGTAATCGATCTCAGCCGCGTTCATGATCTCACTGACACGATACGGAGGATCCCCCTTGATAACGACCTTTTTTATATGCTGAACAGAAAAAAGCCCCCACACCGCAGCGGCGAAAAGCAACACCGTCAAAACCACCATAACTACCGTTGCTGTTTTGCGGCGTTCGAGCTTTATGCTCATAACCTTTTCTTTTAATTGTGAAAGCTTTTTTATCTGCATTTTAAGTCCTGTTTTTTACTTATTTATGAGTGAAAATATTTCGTCGTATATAAGTGTTCCGACGTCTTCTCCCGCGAATTTTGCGATATTCTCGCTCATTGATCTTCTCTTCTCGGGATTTGATATCAAAGTCTCAACGTCGTTCGATATCGAACGACCCGAGCTTAGATCCTTTTCTTCTACAAGCATAACGGCGCCGGCATCGGCAAGCACTTTCGCGTTTTTGTACTGATGATTGTCGGCAACATAAGGCGACGGTATCATAATACAAGGCTTTTTCATTCTTGCCATCTCGGTCACGGTCATGGCACCGGCGCGAGAAATAACGAGATCTGCCGCGGCAAGCTTTTTCGGCATATCGTAAACAAAATCACTTATTTCTATGTTCTTATACGATTCAAGCTTTGCCGCCTTAAAATCATTTTCAAATTCGGAAAATCTCGCTCTGCCCGTCGCGTGTATATGAAGAACCTCCGGATGATGCCTGTCGTAATTCTTCATTATCTTAAGTGCCGCAGAATTGATTGCAGGTGCTCCGAGACTTCCTCCGTATGAAAGAATAACGTGCTTGTACTCGTCTCCAATACCAAGCTCTCGCCTTGCGTCCTCTCGCGTATATTTCCCGAAATCGCCTCTTACGGGATTTCCTACGACAACAGCCTTTTCCTTAGCCTCAAGCTTATCTACGCTCTCAGAAAAATTGAGAAGTATTTTATCGACTTTTGACTGAAGCATCTTTACGGCAAGACCCGGAAGCGCATTGGATTCGTGCAGCATAGTCGGAATACCGAGCTCAGCCGCAGCCTTGATTGGCGCGTAGCAAACGTATCCCCCCGTTCCTATAACTATATCGGGCTTAAATTCCTTTATTATACGTTTAGCCTTTGCCGGGGAAGTCAGATAATACCACGCCGCGGCGAAATTTTTTGGTGAGAGCGAACGCTGAAATCCTCTTGCCTCAACGTGTTTTATCTCATATCCTTCTTTGCCTACAAGACGGTTTTCAATACCGTTCTTTGTTCCTATGAATATTATCTCCGCATCGGGATGTTTTTCTTTTATGATATCAGCTATCGCAAGCGCGGGATTTACGTGTCCTCCCGTGCCTCCGCCGGTTAAGATAACTTTAAGCATAGTATCGGCGTCCTTTCCTTAAACTAAAAACGTTTATTCTTTAACTGCCGAATATCTTGATATTGACAGTAATATTCCGATTTCGAATATCTGAACCGCAAGTGATGTTCCTCCGGAGCTAAAAAACGGAAGAGATATACCCGTGTTCGGTATTGAATTCGTAACGACCGCTATATTGAGAAGTGTCTGAAGCGCGACCTTAAATGTAAGGCCGTATGCGACAAGGCGCATATATTTATCGGGACAGCGAGCGGCTATCTTGAATCCGCGCCATACGAGAAGCGCAAAAAGTCCCATAACCATAGCGGCGCCAACAAACCCAAGCTCTTCGCAAATTATCGTAAAAACAAAGTCGTTTTGAGGCTGTGAAACGTATCCGAATTTTTGCGTACTGTTTCCGAGTCCGCGTCCAAAAAATCCGCCCGAGCCTATCGCGTAAAGCCCCTGGAGCGTTTGCCAACCCGATCCGAGAGGATCTTTTTCAAGGAACAGCCAGGACATGACTCGCTCTTGCGCGTACGGGAAGAATAAAACAAGAAGCAATGCCGCGCCCCCAAGCGTTCCGAGTATAAGAGCTATCCACTTTGTATGGGTCCCGCCGAGATACATAACGACAAGTCCTATAACTCCTATTATTATCATACCGGAAATATGCTTTTCAAGGATAACAAGACCCACAATAAGTCCTATGATAAGCCCCGGCATAAGTACGCCCTTGCGTACACTTCCGCCAAAAACGTGAACTGACTTTATCTCTTTTTCATAATACGACATATAGAGAGCTAACATCATTACGACCGCCATTTTCGCGATCTCCGACGGCTGAATCGTGATAGGTCCTATCTGTATCCAACGCTGAGCTCCGCCTCCCGTCGTACCTATGACCACAACAAGCAAAAGAAGAATTACTGATATAGCATACGAGGAAGCTCCGAATATTTTCCAGAAGCGAGGAGTAGCATATACAACAAAGAACGCCGTGACCGCTATACTCGCAACGGCAAAAAATATGTATCTCTTGAAAAAATACGCGCTGTCGCTGTATTCCTGCTCGGCATATACGTAGCTTGCGGAAAACGACATCGTAGCTCCGAGAACTATGAGTGCAAGAACTACCAAAAGCAAGTGAACATCTATACTTCCGCAAACCATTCGAATAGGCTTTTTTTCTTCCTTTACGGGAGTTATCGTTTCGGTGAAGATTATATCACGTCTTGCGCGTTTTTCGTCGTATTTTTCGACTGCCGCGTCATATTTTGCCTTAAGCTTTTTTAAAAAACCTCCGGAATTACCGGCGTTTTTCTTATTTGGATCTTCGTTCACGTCGGCCTTTCCTTTCTTACTTTCTTAATTTCTTAATTTATATCGAAAACCAAGCGGCAACGCAGCTAACAAGCGTCACGATCGAGAAAATAATGACTATCTTTACTTCGCTCCAACCGCATTTTTCAAAATGATGATGTATAGGCGCCATTTTAAATACTCGTTTTTTTCTGCCGGAAAGCTTAAATACTCCTACCTGAATTATGTCGGACACCGCCTCACAGATATAAACGAAGCCCGCTATAAGAATGATCAGCGGAGAATTCATCATAAAAGCCATACCTACGACAGCTCCTCCAAGGAAGAGCGAGCCCGTGTCCCCCATAAATACTCTTGCAGGATTCCAGTTGTAAACAAGAAAACCGAGAGTACCGCCAATGATAGCCGCTGACATAAGGCTAAGCGGACGGTAATCCAACGCAAACGCCATCACCGCGAAGAAGCCTCCGACGATCGCTGTGACCGTCGATGCAAGGCCGTCTATGCCATCAGTCAGATTTACACTGTTTACAACTCCGGTTATAAGGAGAAGCGCGATAACGTAATAAAGTATCATCCAAACACCCTTAAACGTGACTATTATTCCAGTAAAAGGTATCTCGAATGACATAGGAAGATTGTCAGTCAGCTTCATCGCGATAAGATAAGCCGCGGCGACAACGAGCTGAAGAAGATATTTCTGATAGGATTTAAGTCCCTCATTTTGCTTTTTGAGAAGCTTACAGTAATCGTCGAAAAATCCGATCATACCGTTAGCAACCGCAAGAGCTACCGCAAAAGCCAAAGGAATCAGCTCGTCGGCGTTTCCGCGTATTTTGGATACTACAGTTATAACAAGAAGAACTATAAGCGATGCAATAATAAATCCGATACCGCCCATAACGGGAGTACCCTCTTTGGATTTGTGCCAACGGGGACCGATTTCCTTTATCGTCTGCCCAAGCTTATGGCTTTTTAGTATTGGGATTATAAAATGAAGAAGCAGAACAGTCAGTCCCGCCACTGACAAAAGCGTAATTATAAATTCAGGCAAAAGTATCATTATTTTTATCTCCGTTTCAGCATATAGGCGCGCAAAAACTTCACGCCAATCTTTCTTTAAGTATTTCTATTATTTTTTCTGCGGCGACTCCGCGGCTTGCCTTGACGAGGAGAATATCTCCTTTTTTCAGTGTATTAAGCAAAATATCCGCTGTAAGCTCATGCGCGCTTATATCCGATACGCACAAGGTATCCTTTATATTTGCGCCGATCGCTATGTTAAGCGCGAGATCACCGTATGTAAATAGCTTATCGATTCCCTTTTCTGCGGCGTATTCTCCGACGCCTCTGTGAAGCGCGGCTGTATTCTCTCCAAGCTCAAGCATATTTCCAAGAAGTGCAACGGTTCTCGCACCGCCTCTTTCGGCTGAGATTATAGAGAGAACGTCAAGCGCGGCTCTCATTGACTCCGGGCTTGCGTTATAGCAATCCTCAATTATAGTTATGCCGCCAACATCAAATATATTCTGTCTCATTTTGGGCTTTTCAAACTCGTAAAGCCTATTTTTCACTTCCTCGTCGGATATGCCCGAAAGAGTTGCTACGGCATACGCGAAAAGCGCGGCGTAAATATTATGATTTCCGACTGCCGGTATATGAAAGTCCTTTACCGTTCCGTTTTCCGTTTCGATGTCAAAACTCATACCGCCGTTTACCGATTTGATATTGACGGCTCTGAAATCCGCGTCTTTCTTGATTCCGACAGTCAGAGTCTTAACTCCCGTATCAAACCCGCCAAGCATATCGTCATCACCGTTGATAAGCAAAATCCCGTTTTCATCCATTCCGGATATTATCTCAAGCTTCGCGGCTCTGATATTCTCCCGAGTTCCGAGATGCTCAAGATGCGCCGTTCCGACGTTGGTAATTACCGCGATATCGGGGCGGGCAGTATTTGACATAAGCTCTATCTCACCGCATCCGCTCATTCCCATTTCAAGAACCGCGAACTCGGTATCCTCGGGGATCTCAAGCACGGAGAGCGGCAAGCCTATCGTACTATTATAATTTCCTTTTGTTTTATAAGTTTTTCCCGCAGGAAGAACAGTTGCTATAAATTCTTTTGTAGTAGTTTTTCCAACGCTTCCCGTTATCGCTACCGTCTTATATTTTCTGTCCGCGCTGTATACAGTCGCAAGCGCGTTAAGCGCTTTGACGGTGTCGGGAACGACAGTGATAACGGAATTTACAATGTCGGTGTTTTCGGGGATCCTCTCGCAAAGCGCGTATCTGCAACCGAGCTCAAACGCCTTACCAATATAATCGTGACCGTCAACGCGTTCACCCCTCATAGCGCAGAAAAGGACGCCCTCTCCCGCCTCTCTTGAGTCGGTACATACGGAATTTACCTTAAGGTATCCGTTATTGGAAGGAACTATAAAACCTCCGCAGGCATTCGACAGTTCTAACATGCTTATTGCCTTTTTGCCAAGCGTTACCTTCATTTTTCCTTCCATGCCTTTCTGACTATAAATGACTCATCAAACGGATGTGTCCCCTCTTTGTCTATCTCGTATTTTTCGTGTCCTTTGCCCGCCAAAAGGATAATGTTCCCCGAACGAGCCTCATTTACAGCGTATCTTATAGCATCCGCGCGGTTCTCTATGACCGCGTAACGCTTTTCTTTGTCAATTCCTTTAAGTATATCGTTTATTATATCCGACGGATCCTCGGTCCTCGGATTGTCCGATGTAATGATCGTAAGATCCGCATATTTCGTAGCTACGGCTCCCATCAGCTTACGTTTGCCTCTGTCCCTGTCGCCTCCGCATCCGAAAACAAGTAGCACTTTGGAGCCTTTTGAAAAGCGCCTTGCGCTTTTCAAAATGTTTTCAAGCGCGTCGGGGGTATGAGCGTAATCTACAAATACGGAAAGATCCGCACCGTCTGGCAAGATGATTCTTTCCATTCGTCCGGGAACAGCCATCAGATCGGCTATCCCATCGGATATATGCTCATCTGATATTCCAAGAGTAAGCGCGCAAGCCGCCGCTTGCATCGTGTTCATAACAGTAAACCTTCCCGCTATATGGCTTCTGACTGAAAATGAACCCCTGTTTGACGACAACACATATTCACAACCGTCGCCGCCGTAAAGCATAACAGAATTCGCCATAAAATCCGCGAACGTTTTTTCCGAGCAAGTTATCGCCTTAGCTGATATCTCTCCCCAAAACGGATCGTCAGCATTTACTATAAACTTCTTACAAAAGCCCGAAAGTCTTGCTTTTGCTTTCAGATAATTTTCAAAAGTATAATGGAAATCAAGATGATCGCGCGTAAGGTTTGTAAAAATTCCAAGCTCAAACATTAACGCGTCGATCTTCTTTAATGCCAACGCGTGAGATGATACCTCCATAAATACATACTCACAACCGTCTTTCGACATCTCGGCAAGCGCGGGATAAAGCTCCTCGGGATCAGGTGTCGTCATATGAGCCTCAGGGAAACTCGGGTCAAAATTCAATCTTTTACCGTCCGAATATATACCGAGCGTTCCTATTTTTCCGCATTTATGTCCTGCTCTCGTAAATATCGAGTGCAAAAGCTCCGTTACTGTTGTTTTTCCGTTAGTACCCGTTACGGCTATCAGACGTAAACGGTCGATCCCTTCTCCGTAAAAGGCTCGGCAAAGCCTTGCCAAAGCCATTCTCGTGTCGTCCGAATACAGCTCACCCTCAACGGGTATTCTGTGAAGAACAACAGCGCCTTTTTTTACGGCTTCTTTGGCAAAAGATTCACCGTCCGCGCGCTCTCCCTTTACACAAACAAAAATCGTATCTTTTTTTACTCGTTCAAGATTGCAGGTAACACCGCAAATATCCTTATTCCGAAAAGGCTCAGGACAGTATATAGCCGCGGCTCTGCACAATTCTGACAGCTGCATATATCCTCCGAAAGTGAATTTTCATTTACACTTCCGAAGCTATTAACTATCCTACCGAATTTCCGCCTTGACCGTCATCGGTCGATTCATCAAAGTAAAGAATAACAAGGCTTCCCTTTGTCATTATAGTTCCTTTTTCTACCGATTGTGAAAGTACCTTTGCTGTTTTACTGTCGATCCCCTCTGAGGGATTATAATATGACGCGCCTACTATCTTTACGTTAAATCCTCTGTTTATAAGAGTTTGCGTTGCCGCGGCCGCTGTCATTCCAACAACGTTAGGTACTGTGACCTGATTGTAGTTCTCAAGCGATTTTGAAGTATACATATATATCTTCGCGCCGGTTTCCTTAACGTACGTTCCCGCGGCGGGCATTTGATATCTTATAACGTTTCCGTCACCGATGATCTCAAACTCGATGCCGTACCAATCCTCAAAATTATTCTGTATCATAGATACAGACCAGCCGACAACGTCCGGGATCGAAATGTCCATATTCTCTTTTTCTGATTCACTGTACTTTGCCTCAACGGATAAAACGGGCAATATCTGCTCCATAAGTCCCTGCATGTATGGTGCTGCAACAGTGCTTCCGTACGTGCTTCCGTATTGAGGATCCGGTTCATCGCACATAAAGAATGCAGTAGCTACGGGAGATTCCGCGGGAGCGAAAGCCATAACAGAACCTATGCGAAGATCCTTATCGTCGCCGACCTTTTCGGACGTACCCGTCTTTGCTGCAACTCTGTAGCCGGGAACATAGCAGTTCTTACCGCCGTATCCCCCCGAAACACATTCTTCAAGAACTTCACGAAGGACCCGACAGGTATCCTCACTCGCCACACGGCGAAGCTCCTTGATACCGTGAGAATATATCTCGTTTCCGTTTCTGTCTATGATCTTGTCTGCCACAAACGGCTGAAGCAAGCGTCCTCCATTGACAACGGCATTTACTGCCATAATATGCTGTATCGCCGTAACCTTGAAGTTTTGACCGAATGCGGACGTCGCAAGGTTAACGACGTTCTGAAGACGCTCCTCAGAATGAAGTATGCTCGTTCCCTCGCCGGGGAGATCTATTCCGGTCTTTTCATAATATCCGTACGCCTTGGTAGAATCGTAAAAACGTTCAGCGCCGATATCAAGTCCCATATTTATAAACGTAATATTGCAGGAGTTCATAAGCCCTTCCGCAAAATTCTGTGTATGATGCTTTGAGTGGCAGTGGATAATAGTTCCGGCGACGCTCGTGCTTCCAAGCTTCTGATTGGAGTCTATCGTCTCACAGGTACATCTGCTGTCCGTCGTATATACATCTCTGACGACATTATTCTCAAGTGTCATAGCCGAAGTAATTATCTTAAAGGTCGATCCGGGGATAAACGCCTCGGTTATAGCCTTGTTCGCCCACATCTTCTGGCGAAGCTCGGACTGCTTTGTTATATACTCGTCGCTGTCCTCGCTAATAGCATTTTCTTTGGCAAATTCGTCAAGCTGCTTCTGATAATAATCAACAAGTGTCCACGGATCGTTGAGATCAAACGCGGGAGCTGTTGACATAGCAAGGATCCCGCCCGTGTCAGGGTCCATTACTATGCCGCAGGTGCCGTTTCTTGCGCCCGTATTTATAAGAGATTGCTCACACTGCTCGTCAAGAGACTTCTGAACCTCAACGTCTATAGTTGTCCAAATATCCGCGCCGTCAACCGCCGCTATGTAACTCTCATAATCATAGCTCATCTCGTTGCCGTATGCGTCTCTTGCTACAACGGTCTTTCCGTTAGTGCCGGCCAAAATATCGTTATACTGATATTCAAGTCCGTAAAGTCCGTTTCCGTCAGATCCGCAAAATCCTATGAGATGACTTGCGACTGTACCGTAAGGATAATATCTTATGCTTGTCGCCTCAAGATAAACCTGCGTTGACAGCTCATTTTCCGAAATAAATTCCGTAAGATCGTCTATAAGATCGTCGTCAATTATATTTTTCTGTATAGAACGGTAAAGCGTATCCTTATGCTCGCTATAATTCTTGATAACCTTTTCGTAATAGCTCTCGTCACCGAGTATCTCGGCGATCCCCTTTGCTATCAGCTCGGACCTTTTCTCCTCTCCCTCAGCGGTTGCTTCGTCCGCCTTAGAGATATCCCAGGGGGAAATAAAAAGATTGTACGCCGTTCTGTTCGTCGCAAGTATCTTTCCGTTTTTGTCGTAGATCGTTCCGCGCTTTGCCGTAACGGTCATCTCGGTAGTAACCTGATCTATTACTTTAGATTGATATTTTTTATATCCAAAGGTTTGAAGTACAAAAATCCTTATTAGTAAAAAAGCCGCCGCGCACGCGAGGATTATCGCCAAAACAGTTGTACGCTTTATTTTTCTTTTTGGTATGCCTCCGACCATAAC